>NZ_LZIZ01000074.1:0-13171 GCF_001666915.1 Mycobacterium sp. E3339
GCCGCGCGGGAGTTGGAGGAACTCGACGACGGCGAGGTCGACGATTCCGACGACCCGGACATGTTCACCAGCCCGGTCGGCGGCGGCGGTTTCATCGGCAAGTGGCTCAAGAAGATGCTTTCGTCGGCCCGCAAGACGGGCAGCGGCGGCGGGCCGCCCGGCGCCGACACCCCGACGCATCGGACGAACTCCGGCAGGCGCGGGTTGTACGCGGTGACATCGCTGGCGGCCACGGCCCGCGACGACGGCGACGACCGGCCGGCACTCGGTGCCGCGAACGGCGTCGCGTATCCGGAATGGGACGCCGCGCGCCGGAAGTACCGGCCCGCGTGGTGCACCGTGCGCGAGGTCGAGCCCGAGGTCAAAGCGTCGGCGACCCATGCGATCGAGGCCGCCATCGGCGTGCGCCGCCCGTTGTCGCGGCTCGGGATGGGCCTGCACCGCCGGCACCGGCAGCCGCAGGGCGACGACATCGACATCGACGCCGCGGTCGAAGCCCGCGTCGAGGTGCTGGCCGGGTCGGTGCCCGACGAGGCCGTGTACCTGGACAGCCTGCGGCGCCGCCGGGACCTGTCCGTGCTGCTGCTTCTCGACGTGTCGGGGTCGGCGGCCGAGCCCGGCACGGTCGGGCGCACCGTGCACGAGCAGCAGCGCGTGGCGGTCGCCAACCTCACCGTCGCGCTGCACGATCTCGGCGACCGGGTCGCGCTCTACGCCTATTACTCGCAGGGCCGTGGGGCGGTGAGCATGGTGCCGGTCAAGCGGTTCGATGATCACCTCGATGCGCGAGTCATGAAGCGGCTCAACAGCCTTGAACCCGGCGCGTACTCCCGCCTCGGGGCGGCCATCCGGCACGGCTCCGCGGTGCTGGAGGCGCGCGGGGGCACCGCACGGCGACTGTTGGTGGTGCTTTCCGACGGGCTCGCATACGACCACGGATATGAGCGGGCCTACGGCGCCGCCGACGCGCGGCGCGCCCTGACCGAGGCCCGCCGCCGCGGCACCGGCTGTGTGTGCCTGACCATCGGCGCGGGAACCGACGTGCAGTCGTTGCGCCGGGTCTTCGGTAGCGCCGCGCACGCGACGATCGCGCGCCCCGATCAACTCGCCGGTGTGATCGGCCCGCTGTTCCGGTCCGCGTTGCGTTCGGCCGAGGTCCGCCGCAGGGTGTCGTGAGCGCCGCGTGATTTCATCGTCGCGCCCATACGGGCAAGTCAGGCGGCTTGAAACAAACATCTGTTCCGCGATAGGCTCCATTCACCATGACTGAAGCGATGGCCGACGAGTCCGGGCTTGCTCAACGGAACGGCGCGAGGCCCGACGTCGAGGGGGCACGGCCCTACTACAAGGCGATCGGTGGCGAGGAAGCCGTTTTCAAGGCGGCGTATCGCCAGGGACTGGCCCTGCTGCTGAAGGGGCCGACGGGGTGCGGCAAGACCCGCTTTGTCGAGGCGATGGCCCACGATCTCGGCCGGCCGCTGATCACCGTCGCCTGTCATGACGACCTCACCACCGCGGACCTGGTCGGCCGGTATCTGCTGCAGGGCGACGAGACGGTGTGGGTGGACGGCCCGCTGACGCGGGCGGTGCGCGAGGGGGCGATCTGCTATCTCGACGAGGTGGTGGAAGCCAGGCAGGACACCACCGTGGTGCTGCATCCGCTGGCCGACCACCGGCGGCAGCTGCCGATCGAGCGGCTAGGTGTCACGCTGGACGCGGCGCCCGGGTTCGGCCTGGTGGTCTCCTACAACCCCGGTTATCAGAGCGTGCTGAAGGATCTGAAGGATTCCACCCGTCAGCGGATGGTCGCCATCGAATTCGACTTTCCCGCAGCCGATGTCGAGGAGGTGATCGTCGCGCACGAGGCGGGCGTGGACGGTGCCACCGCCGCGGAGCTGGTGCGCTTCGGGCAGGCCATCCGCCGGCTGGAGACGGGCGGCCTGCGCGAGGTCGCGTCGACGCGGGTGCTGATCGCCGCGGGCAGGCTCGTCGCGGAAGGGCTGAGTTTGCCCTGCGCCGCCCGGGCCGCGATCGCGGGACCGCTCACCGACGACGTGACGGTCGGCAAGGCGCTGGCCGAGATGATCGACATCTATCTGGGCGCGGCGGGCGAATGATTGACGCTGCATAAGGCCCCCGCTAGGGTCTGAACAAATATTAGGTTTGTGCTGGTTCGACGCGCGTGATGTTGCCACCCGGGAGGTCAGATGTCCTACGAGAGCAGCGCTCAGCCGATCAAGGTCGGCTACCTGATGGACTTCACGCTGCCGCCGGGATTCCCCGAAGAACTGATGGCGAGCTTCACCCGGTGCTTCGACCTGATCTTCGAAGAAGCCGTCGAACAGGGCCTGATCGATCGCCCCGTGCAAATGATCTACCGCGAGGTGGAGGGCCTGCCCAAGGGCTCGGTCAAGGCGGTCATCGACGCGTTCGGCGAGCTCGTCGACGAGGGCTGCCTGGTGGTGTTCGGGCCGCACATCACCGACAACTGCGTGCCCACCCGCGAGGCGATCGAGGAGCGGTTCAAGGTGCCGGCGATCAGTGTCACCGGCACCGATGACTGGCTGGGTGAATGGACCTTCGCCTTCCCGCAGGGCTCGATGACCGATGAGCCGATCTTCATCGCCGACCTCGTCGCCAAACGGGGCTTCTCCGAAATCGGAGTCCTCGTGGAGCAGAACCTGATCGGCGAAAGCTACCTGAAGAACCTGCGAAGCGCGTGCCGGCGCAAGGGGATTCGCATCGTCGCGGAGGCGGCGATCGCCCAGACCGCGCAAGACATCAACGATGCCGTCAGCACCCTGCACGAAGCCAAGTCCCAGGCGATCGTGCATCTGGGCTTCGGTTTCGGCATCGTCTTCATCAACCCCGCGCTGGAGGCCGTGAACTGGGACCCACCGCGGTTCACCACCACCGCCTTTCAGAACGCCTGGGTGAACCCGATCATGTGGAACGCGTTCATGGGTTGGGTCGGGGTGGACCAGTACGACGAGGCGAACCGGCTCGGTCAGGAATTCCTCGACCGGTATGCGAAGAAGTACGACGGCAGCCGTCCCGAGTATTGCGTATCGGTGGTCAACCGCGACGTCGCCGCCACCCTCGTCCGCGCGTTCGCCGACGCCCACCCGCTCAGCCCCCGTGGCGTCAAGGAGGCGCTGGAGCGGGTGAAGATGATGCCCGCCGCCTCGGGCGCGCCCGGCACTCGCGTCTCCTTCGGGAAATGGACTCGTCGCGCATGGATGGGAGCCGGCTACCTGGTGGCCCGCACCCTGGACGCCGACGGCACCAACTCGCATCTGGTCGATCGCTTCGGAGAGGACGGCTGATGTCGACGGAACAGTCCATACCGCTTGTCGCGGAAGAGAAGTCGGCAGCTCGCCCTGCGAAGCGCGGCTGGGGCGGCTGGATCGCCGGCGCTGCGCTGGCGGCCTTCGCGCTCTTCTTCATCGCGAATTGTCGCGTCGCCCTCGACCCGCGGGTCGCCAACCCGAACGTGCAGGGCCGGCCCCGCCCCGTCAAGTTCATCTTCGGCCTGGACTACATCACCTTCCTACACATCGCCACATGCGTCATGCTGCTCGTGCTGCTGGCGGTGTTCATCAGGGGATGGCGCCGCAATCCGGGCAGCCCGGTGATGCTGATGTTCCTGTGCACCACGCTGATCGTGTGGCAGGACCCGATCATGAACTGGTCTCCGTTCGCGGTGTACAACCCCGACCTGATCCATTGGCCGGAGTCCTGGCCGCTGGTCTCGCTGTCGCCGACCGTCGAGCCGTTCGTCGTCTTCGGTTACGTGATGTTCTATTTCGGGCCCTACTTCCCGGCCGCGTGGATTCTGCGCAAGCTACAGGCCAAGTACGGGCCGACGGCCTTCGTGTCGCGCCACCCGTTGGTCAGCCTGGGCCTGCTGACCTGTGCGATCGGCTTCGTCTTCGACGCGTGGCTGGAGATTCAGCTCGTGCACATGGGCATGTACATCTACTCCCAGGTGATCCCGTGGGGCTCGGTGTTCACCGGCACGACGTTCCAATTCCCGTTGATCTGGGAGTCGTTTTCGGTGACCTTCGTGATGGTGCCCGCGGCGATCCTGTGCTACCGCGACGACACCGGTAAGTCGGTGGCCGAGAAGCTGGCCGCCAAGGCCAGGATCTTCCCGACGCGTCCGGTGCTCGGCACCTTCCTGGTGATGTTCGCCATCATCAACGTGTCCTACTTCGCCTATGGTGCGTGGTTCTGGGTCATCAAGGTCAGCCATGCGGCGACCTCGGTCGCGTGCCCGTGGCCCTACCCCGAGGCGAAAGTGTATGACCCGCAAGGCTATTACGAGAAGGCCGGCGCGCAGGGCCCGTTCTCGGTCGGCATCTGGTCTACCTGGGCGAGCGGGGAGCCCAACGGGCGCCCGCACGTCGATCCACCGCCGCCGGGTGTCGGTGCCTGCGCAACCCCGAGCGCGCATGGCTGAGCCGCGCGCCGTCGTCGTCACCGGCGCGTCCCGCGGGCTGGGCTTCGCCTCGGCGGTGCGGTTGTACCGCGAGGGGTGGCGCGTGGTCGCCGCCATGCGCACGCCCGACCGCGGCATGCCGGCGCTTCGGGCGGCCACGGGGGCGGGCGAGGAGGACGACCGGCTGATCGGCGTCCAGCTGGACCTGCTCGACCCCGCGTCGATATCCGCGGCCGCCAAGGCCGTCGAAGAAACCGTCGGCGCGCCGTATGCGCTGGTGCACAACGCCGGGATCTCGGCCGCAGGGATGGTCGAGGAGACCGATATGGCGCTGTGGCAGAACATGTTCGCCACCAGCGTCCTGGGGCCCGTCGCGCTCACCCAGGCGTTGCTGCCGTCGATGCGGGCTGCCGGCGAGGGGCGCATTGTGCTGGTGTCCAGCGCGGCCGGCGTGCGCGGGCAGCCGGCCACCGCCCCGTACTCGGCGGCCAAGGGAGCGCTGGAGCGTTGGGGTGAGGCCATGGCGTGCGAGATCGCGCCGTTCGGACTGGGCGTCACCGTCTTGGTCGCCGGCACGTATGACACCGAGATCATCACCGACGCGGGCACCACCGACAACCGCGATTTCGGCGGCCCGTACGCCCGGCTGCACAACACGATGAACAGCCGGGGCCGGGCCGCGATGAAACTCGCCAGGCCACCCGAGAAGTTCACCGACGGCCTGCTCAAGGCGCTCGACGACCGGGCCCCGTTCCGCCGCCGTGGCATTGGGCCGGATGCGTCGATGCTGCTGGCCGCCAACAGGATTCTTCCGGCCGCCGGCATGCACCGCATGTCGCGGGTCGTGCTCGGCATACCCAGGCAGGGGTCGATGCGGGACGGGGCGTGGCCGCTGACGGCGGCTCAGCGGGCGATGGTATTCGCCGCGCGCGTGCTGCCACAGCCGGTGTTGCAACGCCTTACCGCGCTGGCGGCCAAGCGCCGCAAGGAAACTCAAGGGGACTAGAGGGGTAGGCATGGAACAGCTATTCGACGACCTGGAAGACTTCGGCGCCTTCGACGACGCCGTCTCCGGCGACGTGCGCGACCCGTACACGGAACTGGCGCGGCTGCGCCGCGAGGAACCCATTCAGCGGCTGGACACCTCCGGCATGCCGCACGAGGAATCCAAACCGGTCTTCATCGTGTACCGCCACGAGGAAGCCCAGCAGATGCTGCGCGACAACGAGACGTTCTCGTCGGCGGCGGTCATCGCCGCGTTCGGCCCGGTGCTGGGGGAGCGCGTCATGCTGGGCATGGACGAGCCGGTGCACGGCCGGTTGCGGTCGCTGGTGTCAAAGGCCTTCTCGCAGAAGGCCTTGGCGCGGTGGGAAGACGAGTTGGTCGGCCGGGTGGGCAACAGCCTGATCGACAAGTTCGCGGCGAACGGCAAGGCCGACCTGGTCAAGGAGTTCACTTTCGACTACCCGAGCCAGATCATCGCGGGCCTGCTGGGCCTGCCGGAGGAGGACTACCCGCAGTTTCAGCGGTGGTCCATCTCGTTGCTGAGCTGGATCCTGAATCCCGAACGCGGCCTTGCCGCGTCGGCCGCGCTGTGTGACTACTTCGCGCCGATCCTGGCGGCCCGCCGCGCCGAACCGAAGGACGACCTGATCAGCGCCCTGGCCCAGGCGGAGATCGACGGGGAGAAGCTCGACGACGAGGAGATCTACTCCTTCCTGCGCTTACTGCTGCCCGCCGGGGTGGAGACCACGTACCGGTCGTTGGGCAGCCTGCTGCTGGCGCTGCTGTCGGATCCCGCGCAACTGGACGCCATCCGCGCGGACCGGTCGCTGTTGCCGCAGGCCATCGAGGAGGGGGTGCGCTGGGAACCGCCGCTGCTGACCATCACCCGGGTGGCGACCCGCGACACCGAACTCGGCGGGGTGCCGATCCCGGCCGGGTCGACGGTGATGCCGATGCTGGGCTCCGCCAACCGGCAGGAAGACCGCTACCCGGACCCGGACGCGTTCGACATCTTCCGCTCGCCCCGGGCGCACCTGGGCTGGGGGCACGGCGTGCACGTATGCCTCGGCATGCACCTGGCGCGGTTGGAGATGCGCACCGCCATCAACCTGTTGCTCGACCGGCTGCCCAACCTGCGGCTGGACCCCGACGCCGACGACCCGCACATTCGGGGCCAGGTTTTCCGCTCGCCGACCTCGGTGCCGGTGCTGTTCGACCCCCAATAGCCAGCCCGGCAGCGGTAGCAGCTTGCCAATCGGCTAGTTTCCGGTAAGGCTCTCTGTAGCCCCTCCACGATCCAGAAGAGAGTGACAGATATGACTGAGGCTGTAAAGGTCCGCTTCGAGCCGAAGATGATGATCGACGGCAAGCTCGTCGACGGGCAGGCCGGCACCTTCACCAACATCAACCCGGCCACCGAGGAGCCGCTCGGGGAGGTCGCCGACGCCTCCAAGGAGGACATGCACCGGGCGATCGACGCCGCCCGGCGCGCGTTCGACGAGACCGATTGGTCGACGAACCGCGAGCTGCGCAAGCGCTGCCTGCTGCAGCTGCACGAGGCGATCGAATCGGAGAAGGAAGAGCTGCGCGAGGAGCTCATCCTCGAGGTCGGTTCGCCGCGGGCCATCACGTTCGGGCCGCAGCTGGACGCCCCACTGGAAGACGGGCTGCGCTACCCCGCCCGGTTGATCGACGAGTACGCCTGGGAGACCGACCTGGGTGACAAGGTCATCAGCCTCACCGGCACGCTCACCAGCCGCAAGGTGTGGCGCGAGCCGGTCGGGGTGGTCGGCGCGATCGTGCCGTGGAACTTTCCGTTCGAGGTCACCATCAACAAGCTCGGCCAGGCGCTGGCGACCGGTAACACCGTGGTGCTCAAGCCGGCCCCCAACACCCCGTTCAACGCCACCCGCCTGGGCCGGCTGATCGCGGAGAAGACCGACATCCCCGCGGGCGTCGTGAGCGTCGTCACCGCATCGGATCACTTTGTGGGCGAAGAGCTTACGTTGTCGCCGAAGGTCGACCTGATCTCGTTCACCGGGTCGACCGTGGTCGGGCAGCGGATCATGGAGAAGGGCGCGGCCACCATGAAGCGGCTGTTTTTGGAGCTGGGTGGCAAGTCGGCCACCATCGTGCTCGAGGACGCCGACTTCGGCATGGCGTGCGCCATCGGCATCGCGCCGTGCATGCACGCCGGGCAGGGCTGCGCAAACCCCACCCGGATGCTGTTGCCGCGGTCCCGCTACGACGAGGGCGTGGAGATTCTGAAGAGCATCTACGAGAACGTCACGTGCGGCGACCCGCAGGACGCGGGAACGCTGTGCGGCCCGGTGATTTCGGAGGTACAACGCGATCGCGTGATGGGCTACATCCGCAAGGGCGTCGAGGAGGGCGCGACGGCGCTCGTCGGCGGACCCGACGCGCCCACCGGTTTCGACAAGGGATACTTCGTGCGGCCAACGCTTTTCGTCGACGTGGACAACTCGATGACGATCGCCCAGGAGGAGATCTTCGGGCCGGTGCTGGCCGTGATCCCGTTCGACGACGAGGAGGACGCGATCCGGATCGCCAACGACAGCAAGTACGGACTGGCGGGCAACGTGATGTCGGGCTCGCTGGAGCACTCGCTGGCCGTGGCCCGGCGGATCCGGGCCGGCTTCATGGGCGTCAACGGCGGCGCGCCGTACGGCGCCGATACCCCGTTCGGTGGCTACAAGTACAGCGGCGTGGGACGCCAGAACGGTGTCGCCGGTTTCGACCAGTACACCGAGATCAAATCGGTCGGATACCCCGCCGGCTGAGGCTCGCTGCACGAGATTGCCGTCACGGTCGCGGTTTTGGCTCGATCGCGACCGCGGCGGCAATCTCGGTGCTTGTGCGGTCACCCGGGGCGACGGGCCGCTTCAGGGTGCAGACGATGCTCCACTCGAAGTAGTGGTCCCCGCCCTTGTCGTAGTCCTTGAAGCCGCGGGCAACCTGGGTGCGTTGCACCGACGACCCCACGATCTCCCAACCCTGTTGGCCGTAGGCCTGCGTGAGGCGGTTCGCCTCATCCAGCACCGCCTGCAGGGATTCGTTCGTGTAGGAGACAAACGTGCTCTCCCATTGCTGGGGATACCAATTGCCGTCCGAAGCCAGCCACCAGCCTGGGCCGGGTGAAGGGGTGCTCACCCGGGGCACCCTACGTCGCCGAGGCTCGCGGAAAGTTGAACCGCACATGACGGTGTGCCGAAGAGCTGGCAATCGGAAGGCCATCTGATCGCCCAAAACCACCCCCGCCCGCGACCTCCCAACGCGTTGGTTGACAATCGACGCAAGGCTCACTTTCACCGATACCCGAGGTTCTAGCGTCAAAGGAGACACAACCATGGCTGAAGCCGTCATCGTCGAGGCAGTGCGCTCACCGATCGGCAAGCGCAACGGCGGCCTTTCCGGGGTGCACCCGGCCGACCTGTCCGCGCAGGTGCTCAACGGGTTGGTGGAAAGGGCGGGCGTCGATCCCGAGCTTGTCGACGACGTCATCTGGGGCTGCGTCATGCAGGCCGGCGAGCAGGCCCTCGACATCGGCCGCACCGCCCTGCTGGCGGCCGGCTGGCCGGAGAGCGTCCCGGGGGTGACCGTCGACCGCCAGTGCGGCTCGAGCCAGCAGTCCATTCACTTCGCGGCGGCCGGCGTGGTGGCCGGGCACTACGACGTCGTGGTGGCCGGCGGGGTGGAGTCGATGTCGCGCACCCCGATGGGTTCGTCGCTGGCCAACGGCGGGCGGCCCTACCCGCAGACCTTCCTGGACCGCTACCAGGGGCGGATCCCCAACCAGGGCATCGGCGCGGAGATGATCGCCGAGCAGTGGGGTTTCGACCGCACCGCGCTCGACGAGTTCTCGCTGGGCTCGCACGAAAAGGCCGCGGCCGCACAGGATTCGGGCGCATTCGACGACCAGATAGTGGGCATCAAGGACTCTGAGGGCAATGTGGTGCTCAAGGATGAGGGTATCCGCCGCGGCACCCCGATGGAAAAGATGGCGTCGCTGAAGCCGGCGTTCAAGGAGGACGGCGTGATTCACGCCGGGAACTCGTCGCAGATCTCCGACGGTTCGGCCGCGATCCTGTTCATGTCTGCCGAGAAGGCGAAAGAGCTGGGCCTCAAGCCGATTGCGAAGGTACACACCGCGACCCTGGCCGGCGCCGACCCGGTGATCATGCTGACCGCGCCCATCCCGGCCACCCAGAAGGTGCTGAAGCGCTCCGGCCTGTCCATCGGCGACATCGGCGCCTACGAGGTCAACGAGGCGTTCGCCCCGGTCCCGCTGGCCTGGCTGAAAGACATTGGCGCCGACGAGAAGAAGCTGAACCCGAACGGGGGGGCCATCGCACTGGGTCACCCGCTGGGCGGTTCCGGCGCGCGGATCATGACCACGCTGCTGCATCACATGCGGGACAAGGGAATTCGCTACGGTCTGCAGACGATGTGCGAGGGTGGTGGCCAGGCCAACGCCACCATCGTGGAGCTGTTGTGACCGACGCCGAGGCGCCGGCGGTGTTGGTCGAGCGCCGCGGCAACGTCATGGTGATCACCATCAACCGGCCCGAGGCCCGCAACGCGGTCAACGGTGCGGTCAGCATCGGCGTGGGCGACGCGCTCGACGAGGCGCAGCACGACCCGGAGGTGCGAGCCGTGGTGATCACCGGCGCCGGCGACAAGTCGTTTTGCGCCGGCGCCGACCTCAAGGCGATCTCCCGCCGGGAAAACCTCTACCACCCCGACCATGGCGAGTGGGGCTTCGCCGGTTACGTGCACCACTTCATCGACAAGCCGACCATCGCGGCGGTCAACGGCACGGCGCTGGGCGGGGGCACCGAACTGGCGCTGGCCAGCGACCTGGTGGTGGCCGACGAGCGGGCCAAGTTCGGCCTGCCGGAGGTCAAGCGCGGACTGGTCGCGGCCGCCGGCGGGGTATTCCGGATCGTGCAGCAACTGCCGCGCAAGGTGGGAATGGAGCTGTTACTGACCGGCGAGCCGATCACCGCCGAGGACGCCTTCGAATGGGGCCTGATCAACCAGGTCGTCAAGGAGGGCTCGGTGCTCGAGGCCGCCCTGGCGCTGGCCGCGCGGGTGACGGTCAACGCGCCGCTGTCGGTGCAGGCCAGCAAGCGCATCGCCACCGGGGTCGACAACGGCGTCGTCACCGACGAGGAGGCGGGCTGGCGGCGCACCATGGATGAGATGCGCGTGCTGATCCGGTCGGAAGACGCCAAAGAGGGTCCGCTGGCGTTCGCCGAGAAGCGCGAGCCGGTCTGGAAGGCGCGCTAGCGGCGATCGTGAGCGCGGCTTGCTTGCCGCGCGGCTGACGGCCCCCGAGCGTCACGCCAGCGTGGCGCTCGGGGCCGGCCGCCACGCTGGCGTGACGCTCGGCGGCCGGGAGAGCAAGCGTCGCCACCATCAGGACTAGCTCGCGAGGACGTTCACCCCGCGCCGAAACACGCCGGGCAGCAGGGTGCACGCCGGCACGATGGCGCGGCGCGTCACCGGTGGGACGCTGGCCAGCACCAGGGCCCGGGTGAGCAGGCGGTAGTTGCGGGTAATCCGTTGCCACGCAGCCTCATACGACGACGGGTTCTCCTCGACGATGGCGGCGACGGCCGCGGCCGCCTGCTTGACGGCCAGGCTGATGCCCTCGCCGGTCAACGCGTCCTCGTAGCCGGCCGCGTCGCCGACCAGCAGCACCCGCCCCGCGACCCGGCGCGAGACCACCTGCCGCAACGGGCCGCAGCCGCGCGCTTCGCCGCGCGCGGCGCCCGCCAGCTGCCCGGCGAGCTCGGGGAACCAGGCCAGGTCGGGCCGGCCCCCCGACAGGATCGCGACCCCCACCAGATCCGGCTCGACCGGTGTCACGTACGCCTCGCCCCAGCGCGACCAGTGCACCTCGACGAATTCCGACCACGCCGGCACGCGGAAATGCCAGCGCACGCCGTAGCGTCGCGGCGTTCCGGCCGTCGCCGTGATTCCGACTGCCCGCCTCAGCGGTGAGTGCAGCCCGTCGGCGGCCACCAACCATTTCGCGCGCACTCCCGCGGCCGTCACCCCGTGAGCGTCCTGTTGCACACCGGTCACCCGCGCCCGAATCCATTCGGCGTCTTGCTCTTTCGCGCGCGCGGCCAGCGCAGCGTGCAGCGTGGTGCGGCGCACGCCCCGGCCGGGCCCGCTGCGGAACCGCGCCTGCGCGCGGCGGTGTTCGTCGACGTAGGCGATGCCGTGAAACGGCATGCCGGCCGGGTCGACCCCGAGTGACGTCAGCTCGGCGAGCCCACCGGGCATCAGGCCCTCGCCGCACGCCTTGTCGATGGGACCCTCCCGCGGGTCGGCGACGATCACCGAAAGTCCGTGTCGGCGAGCGTGTAACGCCGTGGCCAGGCCCCCCGGCCCGCCGCCGACGATCAACAGGTCGGTGTCGTAGCCGCTCACGTGTAGCCCAGAGCCGAGTTCTCGACCCGCAGCCGCACCCTCAGCAGCACCGCGTTGGCCAGGGTGAAAAGGGCCGCGGTCAGCCACGCCGTCTGCACCAACGGCAGTGCCAACCCCTCAGCCACCACTGCAACATAGTTCGGATGGTGCAACCACCGGTAGGGCCCCTCGCGCACCAGCGGGGCCTGCGGCAACACGATCACCCGGGTGTTCCACCGTCGGCCCAGCGTGGCGATGCACCACCAGCGCAGGCCCTGGCTCAGCGCCACCACCGCCAGCATCGGCCACCCCAGCCATGGCAGGAACGGCCGGTGCAGGGCCCACGGCTCGAGAACGCAGCCGACCAGCAGCGCGGTGTGGATGACCACCATCACCGGATAGTGCGGCCGACCAAACTCCTTGGCGCCCTGGGCAAAAGACCACTGCGCGTTGCGCTTGGACACCACCAGTTCCGCCACGCGTTCGATGCCGACCGCCAGGACCAGCAGGTAATACATGTCTCCACTATCTCTTGACCGGGACTCCCGTACCGGGTCCACGATGCCGCTGCCGCGGGGGTTCAACCCCGCGAGCGTAACGGCATGGCGACTATCCGGCCCGAAAAGCGCCGTGGCGTCACGACGGCGATCGGCGGCCGCCAGGTTTGCGTGCATCGCCGCCGGGCTAGGTTGGAGACATGCGGATCCTCGTCACCGGCGCCACCGGCTATGTCGGATCGCGGCTGGTCACGGCGCTGCTGGCGGCCGGGCACGACGTCGTGGCCGCCACCCGAAACCCGGAGCGCCTGAGGCGGTTCGGCTGGTTCGACGAGGTCACGCCCGTGACGCTGGACGCCGCCGACCCCGCGTCGACCCGAGCGGCCTTCGCGGACGCGGGCCCCGTCGAGGTGGTCTATTACCTGGTGCACGCCATCGGTCAGCCCGGCTTTCGCGACGCCGACAAGGCCGCGGCCGCCAACGTAGCCGCCGCGGCCCGCGACGCCGGTGTGCGGCGCATCGTCTATCTCAGCGGGCTGCATCCCGAGGGCCGGCGGCTCTCGCCCCACCTCGAATCGCGGACGGCCGTCGGCGACGCGCTCATCGCCTCGGGCATCGAAACCGTCGTGCTGCAGGCGGGCGTCGTGGTCGGTTCGGG
Organism: Mycobacterium sp. E3339; assembly: GCF_001666915.1. Classification (NCBI taxonomy): domain Bacteria; kingdom Bacillati; phylum Actinomycetota; class Actinomycetes; order Mycobacteriales; family Mycobacteriaceae; genus Mycobacterium; species Mycobacterium sp. E3339. The sequence continues at coordinate 13,043 of NZ_LZIZ01000074.1, forward strand.
CTCGGCGTCGTTCGAGATGATCCGGCACCTCACCGACCGGCTGCCGGTGATGACTACCCCGAAGTGGGTGCACAACAAGATCCAGCCGATCGCGGTGCGCGACGTGCTCTACTACCTGGTCGCCGCGGC
>NZ_LZIZ01000075.1:0-2335 GCF_001666915.1 Mycobacterium sp. E3339
TCCTGGTGGAGCGGCTGGGTCCCACCCGCAGCCTCAGCCATCACCCCCTGATCCAAGTCGTCCTCGCCTGGCAGAACGACGACTTCGCGGACCTGAAGTTGGGTGATCTCCACGTGACCGCGCTGCCCACCGAAACCCGCAGCGCCCGGATGGATTTGGTGTTCTCGCTGGCCGAACGCTGGACCGAGGACGGCCAGCCCGCCGGCATCGGCGGCGCGGTCGAATTTCGCACCGACGTCTACAACCGGGCCCGCATCGAAGCGCTGATCGATCAGCTGCACCAGGTGCTGGTCGCCATGACCACCGACACGACGCGGCGGATCTCGTCCATCGATGTGCTCGACGAGTCGGAACAGGCCCACCTCGAGGCCATCGGAAACCGCGCGGCGCTGCACCGCCCGGCGCCCGCGCCGGTGTCGATCCCGGAAATGTTTGCCGCGCAGGTGGATCGCGACCCCGACGCCGTGGCCATCACCCACGCCGGGCGCTCGTGGACCTACCGCGCCCTCGACGAGTCATCGAATCGGCTGGCGCGCTTGCTCGTCGAGTATGGCGCCGGCTCGGGGGAGTGCGTGGCGCTGCTCGCGGAGCGTTCCGCCGAGGCCGTCGTGGCGATCCTCGCGGTGCTCAAGACCGGCGCGGCCTACCTGCCCATCGATCCCGGCCTGCCCGCGGCCCGTGTCGAATTCATGCTCACCGACGCCATACCGCTCGCCGCGGTCGTCAGCCCCGAGTCGCGGTCGCGGCTCGACGGGTCGGACGTGGCCGTCATCGATTTCGACGACCCCGAAATAGCGACCCAATCCGCCGGCGCCCTACCGGCGCCGTCCCCCGAAGACATCGCCTACATCATCTACACCTCGGGCACGACCGGGGTGCCCAAGGGCGTGGCCGTCACCCACCACAACATCACCCAGCTGCTCGAGTCGCTGGACGACGAGCTGCAACTCGGCGACGTGTGGTCGCAATGCCACTCGCTGGCCTTCGACTTCTCGGTCTGGGAGATCTTCGGGTCGCTGCTGCGCGGCGGTCGCCTGGTGATCGTGCCCGACTCCGTGGTCCGCTCACCGGAAGACTTGCACGCCATGCTCGTTCGCGAACGAGTCAGCGTGTTGAGCCATACCCCCTCGGCCGTCGCCGCGTTGCCGCCGCGGGGCCTGGAATCGGCGGCGACGCTCGTGATGGGCGGCGAGCCATGCCCGGCCGAGGTGGTCGACCGGTGGGCGCCCGGGCGGGTGATGGTCAACCAATACGGTCCGACCGAGACCACGATGTACGCGGCGATGACCGCCCCGCTGTCCGCGGGAACCGGAACCCCGCCGATCGGGTCACCGGTGCCAGGCGCGGCGTTGTTCGTGCTGGACACGTGGTTGCGCCCGGTGCCCGTCGGTGTGGTGGGCGAGTTGTACGTGGCCGGGCGCGGCGTCGCGTGCGGTTACGCGGGCCGGCCGGGGTTGACGGCGGCGCGGTTCGTCGCCTGCCCGTTCGGCGGCCCCGCCGCGCGGATGTACCGCACCGGCGACCTGGCGTGCTGGGACCGCGACGGCCAGCTGCAGTATCTCGGGCGGATCGACGAACAGGTCAAGATCCGCGGCTATCGCATCGAGCTCGGTGAAATCCGCTCGGCGCTAACGGCTTTGGGTGGCGTCGAGCGGGCCGCCGTGGTGGCCCGCGAGGACCGGCCCGGCGACAAGCGGCTGATCGCCTACATCACCGGGACCGCCGACCCCGCCACCATCCGCACCCAGCTGGCCGACCGGCTGCCGATCTACATGGTGCCGGCCGCGGTCGTCGCCATGGACGAGCTGCCGCTGACCGTCAACGGCAAACTCGACACCCGCGCCCTGCCGGCACCGGACTATCAGAGCGCCGAGTGCTACCGCGCCCCGGGCGACGCCGTCGAAGTGATCCTGGCCGGCATCTACGCCCAGGTGCTTGGCGTGGAGCGGGTCGGCGTCGACGACTCCTTCTTCGACCTGGGCGGCGACAGCATCCTGTCCATGCAGGTGGTGGCCCGGGCGCGGGCGGCGGGCGTCCTGTTCCGCCCGCGCGACATCTTCGTCGAGCAGACGGTGGCCCGGCTGGCCCGGGTGGCCGGGGTGGCCACCGACGACGACGTGGTCGACGAGGGTCTCGGCGAAGTCGTCGCCACCCCGATCATGCGGTGGCTGCAGCAGATCGACGGCCCGGTCGACGAGTTCAACCAGGCGATGGTGGTGCGGGCGCCCGCGGGTGTCACCCGTGACGACGTGGTGGCGCTGCTGCAGGCGTTGCTCGATCGGCACGCCACGCTGCGGCTGCGTCTCGACGACGACGGCGAGGGCGGTTGGTCGCT
>NZ_LZIZ01000076.1:0-30062 GCF_001666915.1 Mycobacterium sp. E3339
CGACAGGTTCGGCCAGTCGGTGGTCAACGCCAACGCGATCCTCGATGACGTCAATCCGCAGATGCCCCAGGCGCGCCACGACATTCAGCAGCTGGCCGGGCTGGGCGACACCTACGCCAACGCCGCGCCCGACCTGATCGATTTCCTGAACAACGCGGTGGTCACCTCGCGCACCATCAACGCGCAGCAGAAGGATCTGGATCAGGCGCTGTTGTCGGCGGCCGGGTTCGGCAACACCGGCGCCGACATCTTCAACCGGGGTGGCCCCTACCTGGCCCGCGGGGCCCAAGACCTGGTGCCCACCGCGCAGCTGCTGGACACCTACAGCCCGGAGCTCTTCTGCACGGTGCGCAACTACCACGACATCGAGCCGAAGGCGTCCTCGTTCCTGGGCGGCAACGGCTACTCGCTGGTCGCCCACACCGAGGCGCTGTCCGGGTTGGGGTTGCTGGCCAACCCGGTGTCGGCGGTGGCGGCCCTCGCCAGCCTGTTCGGCGGGCTCGCCGGGGTGGTCGGCGGAGCGCCCAACCCGTACACCTATCCGGAGAACCTGCCGCGGGTGAACGCGCGCGGCGGGCCGGGAGGTGCCCCGGGTTGCTGGCAGCAGATCACCCACGACCTCTGGCCCGCACCGGAATTGGTGATAGACAGCGGCAACAGCATCGCGCCGTACAACCACGTCGACACCGGATCGCCGTATGCGATCGAGTACGTCTGGGGCCGCCAAGTAGGGGATAACACGATCAACCCATGAAAATCTCCGGAACCATCGTCAAGCTCAGCATCTTCTCGTTGGTGCTGCTGATCTTCACTGTGATGATCGTCGTCGTCTTCGGTCAGATGCGCTTCGACAGCACGCAGTCGTACTCGGCCGAGTTCGCCAACGCCAGCGGCCTGCGGGCGGGCCAGTTCGTCCGCGCCTCCGGCGTGGAGATCGGCAAGGTCGACACGGTCGAGCTGGCCGACGGCGGCAAGCGGGCGCGGGTGACGTTCAACGTCGACCGCTCGGTGCCGCTGTACCAGTCGACGACCGCGCAGATCCGCTACCTCGACCTGATCGGCAACCGCTACCTGGAGCTCAAGCGCGGCGAGGGTGAGGGCGCCCAGAAGGTGCTGCCGCCGGGCGGGTTCATCCCGATGTCGCGCACCTCGCCGGCGCTGGACCTGGACGCCCTGATCGGCGGGTTCAAACCGCTGTTCCGGGCGCTGGACCCGCAGAAGGTGAACACCATCGCGACGGCCCTGATCACGGTGTTCCAGGGCCAGGGCGGCACCATCAACGACATCCTCGATCAAACCGCGCAGCTGACCAACCAGCTCGGTGAGCGCGACCAGGCGATCGGCGAGGTCATCAAGAACCTGAACATCGTGCTGGACACCACGGTTCGCCACCGCCAGCAGTTCGACCAGACCGTCAACAACCTCGAGGTGCTGATCACCGGCCTGAAGGACCACGGGGACCAGTTGGCGGGCGGGACCGCGCACATCAGCAACGCCGCCGGGACGGTCGCCGACCTGCTCGCCGAGGACCGCGGCCTGCTGCACAGCACTCTCAACTATCTGGACGCCATCCAACAGCCGCTCATCGACCAGCGCGACCAGCTGAACGACTACCTCAAGAAGGTGCCCACCGCCTTGAACATGATCGGGCGCGCCATCGGTTCCTACGGCGACTTCGTGAACTTCTACGCCTGCGACATCACGCTCAAGATCAACGGTTTGCAGGCCGGCGGCCCGGTCCGCACGGTCCGGCTATTCCAGCAGCCGACGGGTAGGTGCACGCCGCAATGAGAACACTGGAGCCACCCAACCGGGTTCGCATCGGGTTGATGGGCATCATCGTGACGCTGCTCGTCATCGGCGTCGGCCAAAGCTTCACCAGCGTGCCCATGCTGATGGCCAAGCCGCACTACTACGGCCAGTTCAGCGACACCGGGGGCGTCGGCGTCGGGGACAAGGTGCGCATCGCCGGCGTGGACGTCGGCAAGGTCGAGGCCATCAACATCGAGAACGACCACATCCTGGTCAAGTTCAACCTCGGCACCGCGACCATCGGCACGGAGAGCCGCCTGGCGATCAAGACCGACACGATCCTGGGCAAGAAGATCCTCGAGGTCGAGAACCGGGGCACCAAGCAACTGCGGCCCGGGGACTCGTTGCCGATTGGCCAAAGCACCACGCCCTATCAGATCTACGACGCGTTCTTCGACGTCACCAAGGCCGCGCAGGGTTGGAACATCGACACGGTCAAAGAATCGCTGCACGTGCTGTCGCAGACCATCGACCAGACCTACCCGCACCTGAGCGCGGCGCTGGACGGCGTGGCCAAGTTCTCCGACACGATCGGCAAGCGCGACGAGCAGGTCAAGCATCTGCTCGCCCAGGCCAACCAGGTGGCCAGCATCCTCGGTGACCGCAGCGACCAGATCGACCGCCTGCTGGTCAACACCAAGACGCTGCTGGTCGCATTCAACGAACGCGGCCAGGCCATCAACGCGCTGCTGTCGAACGTCGCCGCCTTCTCCGAACAGGTCAAGGGATTCATCAACGACAACCCCAACCTGAACCACGTCCTCGAGCAGCTGCGCACCGTCAGCGACATCCTCAAGGAGCGCAAGGACGACGTCGCCGCGGGCCTCACCGAGGTCGGCAAGTTCTTGCCGTCGCTGAACGAGGCGATCGCGTCGGGACCGTTCTTCAAGGTGGTCCTGCACAACCTCGCGCTCTACCAGATCATCCAGCCGTGGGTGGACGCTGCCTTCAAGAAGCGCGGCATCGACCCGGAGAACTTCTGGCGCAGTGCCGGCCTGCCCGAGTTCCGGTGGCCCGACCCCAACGGCACCCGACTCCCCAACGGCGCGCCGCCGCCCGCACCCCCGGTGCTGGAGGGCACGCCGGAGCACCCCGGCCCGGCCGTCCCACCCGGATCGCCGTGCTCGTACACGCCGGCCAACCCGGGCGGCAACGTCACCGTCGGCGACGAGGGGCTGCCGCGGCCGTGGAACCCGCTGCCGTGCGCCGGTGGTGGCATCGGACCGTTCGGCGGCCCGGGCTTCCCCGCGCCGGTCGACGTGATGACCTCCCCGCCGAACCCGGGCGGCCTGCCGCCGACCCCGGGCATCCCGATCGCCGGGCGCCCGGGCGACCCGCCGCCGGACGTTCCGGGGACGCCCGTGCCGCTGCCCGCGCAGGCACCGCCGGGCGCGCGCACCGAAAACCTGGCGCCCGCCGGACCGACGCCGCCACCGTCGACGTTCGCGCCTGGTTTCCCGCCGGGGCCGGCCGCGCCACCCGGACCTGGTAACCAATTGCCCGCGCCGTTCATCAACCCGGGCGGAACCGGAGGCAGCGGCGCTGCGGGGGGAGGTAGCCAGAATTGAGCACCGCCTTTGACATCCGCAACATCCGGCTGCCGAAGATGACCCGCGCGACGGTGATCATCGGCTCGCTGGTGATCGTGCTCGCCCTCGTCGTCGGATTCGTCGGCTGGAAGCTGTACGAGAAGATGACCAACAACACCGTGGTGGCCTACTTCCCGGCGGCCAACGCCCTGTACCCGGGCGACAAGGTCCAGATCATGGGGTTGCGGGTGGGCGCGATCGACAAGATCGAGCCGGCCGGCGACAAGATGAAGGTCACCTTCCACTACCAGAACAAGTACCGGGTGCCCGCGAACGCCAACGCGGTGATCCTGAACCCGACGCTGGTGGCGTCGCGGGCGATCCAGCTGGAGCCGCCGTACAAGGGCGGGCCGGTGCTGTCGGACAACGCGGTGATCCCCGAGGAGCGCACCCAGGTCCCGGTGGAGTGGGACCAGCTGCGCAACAGCATCACCAACATCATTTCCAAGCTGGGGCCGACGCCGGAGCAGCCGACGGGCCCGTTCGGTGAGGTCATCGAGTCCTACGCCAACGGGTTGGCCGGCAAGGGCAAAGAGATCAACACGACGCTGAGCAACCTCTCGCAGGCGTTGAACGCGCTGAACGAGGGCCGCGGCGACTTCTTCGCGGTGGTCAAGAGCCTGGCGCTGTTCGTCAACGCGTTGCACAAGGACGACCAGCAGTTCGTCGCGCTGAACCAGAACCTGGCGGACTTCACCACCCGGCTGGCGCACAACGACAGTGACCTGTCGAACGCGATCGAGCAGTTCGACGGGTTGCTGTCCACGGTCCGGCCGTTCCTGGACAAGAACCGCGAGGTTCTGACCTACGACATCAACAACCTGGCGACCGTGACGAACACGATCCTGCAGCCGGACCCGCTGAACGGGTTGGAGACCGCGCTGCATGTGTTGCCCACGGCCGCGGCGAACATCAACCAGATCTATCACCCGTCGCACGGTTCCGTGGTCGCCATCCCGGCGATCACCAACTTCGCCAACCCGATGCAGTTCATCTGCAGCTCGATCCAGGCGGGCAGCCGGCTCGGTTACCAAGAGTCGGCGGAACTGTGCGCGCAGTACCTGGCGCCGATCCTCGACGCCATCAAGTTCAACTACCTGCCGTTCGGGGCGAACCTGTTCAGCACGGCCGAGACCCTGCCCAAGGAAGTGGCGTATTCGGAAGATCGGCTGCACCCGCCGAACGGATACAAGGACACCACCGTCCCCGGCATTTGGGTTCCGGACACCCCGACGTCGCACCGCAACACCCAGCCCGGCTGGATCGTCGCGCCCGGGATGCAGGGGCAGCAGGTCGGGCCGATCACCGCGGGTCTGATGACCCCGGACTCGCTGGCCGAGCTCATGGGAGGCCCCAACATCGCGCCAGTGCAATCGAACCTGCAGACGCCGCCGGGACCGCCGAACGCCTATGACGAGAACCCGATCGTGCCGCCCATCGGTTTGAACGCGCCGGTTCCGATCCAGCCGCCGCCACCCGGGCCGAACGTGGCCCCGGGCCCGGTCGCCCCGACGCCGGCGCCGGTCGCCGCGCCCGCGCCGAACGCCGGTGGGCCCCCGGTACCGGCTGACATCGGGGGTGGCCAGTAATGAGCGCGCTTCGACTGATTCGCCGCGGGGCCTGGCAGGCGCTGGTGCTGTTGGTGGCCGCGCTGGTGTTGAGTTCGTGCGGCTGGCGCGGGATCTCCAACGTCGCGATCCCGGGCGGTCCGGGCAGCGGCTCGGGCGCCATGACGATCTACGTCCAGGTGCCCGACACCCTGGCGATCAACGGCAACAGCAAGGTGATGGTCGCCGACGTGTTCGTCGGGTCGATCAAGTCCATTCAGCTGAAGAACTGGGTCGCCACCCTGACGCTGGGCGTCGACAAGAACACCAAGCTGCCGAAGAACGCGATCGCCAAGATCGGCCAGACCTCGCTGCTGGGTTCCCAGCACGTCGAGCTCGCCGCGCCGCCGAACCCGTCGCAGGAGATGCTCAAGGACGGCGACACCATCCCGCTGAAGAACTCGTCGGCGTACCCGACCACCGAGCAGACGCTGGCCAGCCTGTCGCTGATCCTGCGCGGCGGCGGCATCCCCAACCTGGAGGTGCTGCAGAACGAGGTCTACAACATCTTCAACGGGCGGGGTGATCAGATCCGGTCCTTCCTCGGCAAGCTGGACACCTTCACCAACCAGCTCAACCAGCAGCGCGATGACATCACGCACGCGATCGACTCGACCAACCGGCTGCTCACCTACGTGGGTGCGCGGGCCGACGTCCTCGACCGGGTGCTCACCGACATCCCGCCGCTGGTCAAGCATTTCGCCGACACCAAGAACCTGCTGATCAACGCCGTCGACGCGGTGGGAAGGCTCAGCCAGGCCGCCGACCAGTACCTGTCGGAGGCGCGCGGGCCGCTGCACACCGACCTGCAGGCGCTGCAATGCCCGTTGAAGGAGTTGGGCCGCGCCTCGCCGTACCTGATCGGTGCGCTGAAGCTGATCCTGACGCAGCCGTTCGACATCGACACGGTGCCGAAGATCTTCCGCGGTGACTACATCAACATCTCGCTGACGCTCGACGTGACGTACAGCTCCGTGGACAACGCGTTCCTCACCGGCACCGGATTGTCGGGGGCGCTGCGCGCGCTCGAGCAGTCGTTCGGGCGTGACCCCGAGACGATGATCCCGGACGTGCGCTACACGCCGAACCCGAACGACGCGCCCGGTGGGCCACTGGTGGAAAGGGGGGACAGGAATTGCTGACTCCCTTTGTCCGGCGCCAGCTGATCGCGTTCGGGATCATCACGGTGATCGCGCTGTCGGTGCTCGGCGTCTATTACCTGCAGATTCCGAGCCTGGTGGGAATCGGTCGATACACGCTGAAGGCCGACCTGCCGGCGTCGGGCGGCCTGTACCCGACGGCGAACGTGACCTATCGAGGCATCACCATCGGCAAGGTCACCGACGTCGAGCCGACGGAGCGCGGCGCCCAGGCGACGATGAGCATCGACAGCCGGTACAAGATCCCCATCGACGCGACGGCCAACGTGCACTCGGTGTCGGCGGTCGGTGAGCAGTACCTGGACCTGGAGTCGACCGGTAATCCGGGCAAGTTCCTGTCGGAGGGCCAGACGATCACGAAGGGCACGGTGCCCGCCGAGATCGGGCCGGCGTTGGACACGGCCAACCGCGGGCTGGCCGTGCTGCCCAAGGACAAGATCGCCCAATTGCTCGACGAGACGGCGCAATCCGTGGGCGGGCTGGGTCCCGCCCTGCAGCGGTTGGTCGACTCGACCCAGGCGATCGTCGGGGACTTCAAGACCAACATCAACGACGTCAACGACATCATCCAGAACTCGGGCCCGGTGCTGGACAGCCAGGTCAAGTCCGGTGACGCCATCGAACGTTGGGCCCGCAACCTGAACAGGCTGGGCGCGCAGTCCGCGCAGGAAGACCAGCACGTCAAGAGCATCCTGCGCCAGGCGGCGCCGACGGCCGACCAGGTCAACGACGTGTTCAACGACGTGCGGGACTCGCTGCCGCAGACGCTGGCGAACCTCGAGGTGGTCTTCGACCTGCTCAAGCGGTACCACACCGGCGTCGAGCAGGTGCTGGTGTTCCTGCCCCAGGGCGCGTCGATCGCCCAGACGGTGGCCGCGCCGTTCCCGAACATGGCGGCCCTGGACCTGGCGTTGTCGATCAACCAGCCGCCACCCTGCCTCACCGGGTTCATCCCGGCGTCCGAGTGGCGGTCCCCGGCCGACACCAGCATCCAGCCGCTGCCGTCGGGCACCTATTGCAAGATCCCGATGGACACCCCGGCCAACAGCGTGCGCGGCTCGCGCAACATCCCGTGTACCGACATCGAGGGCAAGCGGGCGGCCACGCCGCGGGAGTGCCGTGACCCCAGGCCGTACGTGCCGGCGGGCACCAACCCCTGGTATGGCGACCCCAACCAGATCGTGACCTGCCCCGCGCCGGCCGCGCGCTGCGACCAGCCCGTGAAACCGGGCCAGGTGATCCCGGCGCCGTCGATCGACACCGGCCTGAACCCCGCCCCCTCCGACCGGGTGGCGGGGACGCCACCGCCGACCAGCGACCCCTTGTCGCGGCCGGGGTCGGGTACCGTGCAGTGCAACGGCCAGCAGCCCAACCCGTGTGTCTATACTCCCGGCGGGCCGCCCGCGGCGGTCTACAGTCCCCAAAGCGGTGAACTGGTAGGGCCAGACGGAGTTAAGTACTCCGTCGAAAACTCGGCCAGAACAGGAGACGACGGATGGAAGGAGATGCTGGCGCCAGCCGGCTGAACCCCCCACCGATGCCGAAGTTTCGTCGTCTGCGCGGACGGCGTCCGAAGAACCAGGACCCGGAGCCCACCGCCGAACCGGCCAACCCGGAAGTGACGGCCGTGGAGTCCGCCGAACCCTCGATCGAGCCGGCCGCGACGGCCGAGGAGCCCTCGGCCGAGGAGACCGCGACGGCCGAAGAGACAGCGGCGGAAGAAAAGGCCACGGCGGAGCCGTCGGAGGCCGAGGCCGCCGCCGAGGAAACGGAGCCCGGGGCCGCCGTCGAGGAGCCGTCGGACGCGCAGGCCGGCCCGGACGGGGGCGTCGAGCGCCGTCCGTCGCGAATGGGTCGCGGCTGGCTGGCCAGCATTGCCGCGGTGCTCGTGCTCTGCGCCGCCGCCGTCGGCGCCGGCGGGTACTTCGCGCTGCGCTACCACCACGACAGCCAGGCGATCGCCCGCAACAACGCCGCGGCGCTCAAGGCGGCCGTCGAATGCGTTTCCGCGACCCAGGCGCCCGACACCAACGCGATGGCGGCGAGCGAGCAGAAGATCATCGACTGCGGCACAGACGCTTTCCGCTCGCAGGCCCTGCTCTACACCAGCATGCTCGTTCAGGCGTATCAGGCGGCCAACGTCCACGTCCAGGTGTCCGACATGCGGGCGGCGGTCGAGCGAAACAACCCCGACGGTTCGGTCGACGTGCTCGTCGCCGTTCGGGTCAAGGTCGCCAACGACCAGACGCAGAACGAAACCGGCTACCGCCTGCGGGTGAAAATGGCGATGGCCGAAGGGCAATACAAGATTGCCAAGCTCGACCAGGTGACGAAGTGACGGTGGTGGTCGAGAAGCCACCGGCCAAGGCCGTCCAGGAGTCCCCACGGAATGCCTTGGCGCCCTGGCATCTTCGCGCCGGTGCCCTGACCGTCGACGTGCTGCCGGGTGTTGCGGTCGTGGCGACGATGGCGTTGGTGTCGGTCAACGTGCGCCACCATCCGATCTGGTCGTGGGTGTGCATCTCGGCCGGCGGCGTGGCGATCCTGTTGATGTTGGCGAACCGGTCGTTGCTGCCGACCATCACCGGCTTCAGCGTGGGCAGGGCACTCTTCGGCATCGCGGTGGGGCGACGCGACGGTGAACCCCTCGGGCCATGGGGACTGCTGCTGCGCGACCTCGCGCACCTGCTCGACACCGTGTCGGTGGTGGGATGGTTTTGGCCGCTGTGGGATTCGGACCGACGCACCTTCGCCGACATGCTGGTCGGCACCGAAGTGCGGCGTCACGAGCCGGCCGAGCCCGGGTTCCCCGTGCGGCGGTCGGCGGTGGCCGTGGTGCTGGGCGCGACCGCACTGTGCCTCGCCGGCGCGGCGATCAGCTATGCGGTGGTGTTCGGCCCGGACCGGGAGACCGACCATACGCGGGCGGAGCTCGGCACGCAGGGCCCGAAGATCGTCGCGCAGATGCTGACCTACGACCCCAAATCCCTGCACGACGATTTCACGCGCGCCCTGTCGCTGGCCACCGCCAAATACCGGCCCCAGCTGGCCGCCCAGCAGGACATGGTGCAGAAGGGCAACCCGGTCATCAACGAGTATTGGGTGACCGACCACGCGATCCAGTCCGCGGCGCCGGACCGCGCGACCATGCTGATGTTCATGCAGGGCAGGCGCGGCGCGGCGCCCGACGAGCGCTACATCTCCGCCACCGTGCGGGTGACGTTCGTGAAGGACGGCGGCCGCTGGCTGGTCGATGACCTCACGGTGCTGACCAAGCCCAAGCCGGGGGGCGGAAAATGAGCCCGCGCCGCAAGTTTCAGCCCGGTGAGGGACCGCTGCTGATCCCCAGTGCGGTGCCGCCGGGGCGGCCGTGGGGCCTGCCGTCGGCCAGCGCGGTCGCGGCGATCCTGATGGCGGCCGCCATCACGGTGTGCACGCTGATGCTGATCAACCATGAATCCCGCGAGCGCGCCGAGTCGAAGAATCGCGAGGTGCTCAGCTACGTGACCGGCTTCATGACGCAGTTCACCTCCATCGATCCATTCCACGCCAACGACTACGTGACGCGGGTGCTGGGCCAGGCGACCGGCGACTTCGCCAAGGAGTACCGCGACAAGGCGAACGAGATCTTGCTACAGGTGGCCCGGGCCGAACCGGCCACCGGCACCGTCCTGGACGCCGGGGTGGAGCGCTGGAACGACGACGGCAGCGCGACCGTGATCGTAGCCACCGCGGTCAGCAGCAAATCCCCTGACGGCAAACAGGTTTGGGAGAACGCCAATCGGTGGACGGCGACCGCCACGCAGGAAGGAAATCAGTGGAAGATCAGCAACCTGCAACAGGTGATCTGACCGCCGACGCGGGCACCGACGCCTCCGGGGAGGCGGCGGCCGAGGAGCGCGCGGACTCGCCGGCCGGCGACGAAACCGCTTCCGCCGCCGAGGAATCCGAGGCCGGCGACGCCGGGGCGAAGACCGCGGGCCGCAAGCGGCGCAAATGGCTGGCCGGCAAGCGGCTGGCCATCACGGTCGTGGTGGCCGCCGCGGTGTTCGTCGGTTCGGCCGCGTTCGCCGGCGCGACGGTACAGCCGTATCTGAGCGATCGTGCCGCCGCCGCAACGAAACTCAAAGTGGCGCGCACCGCGGCCAGCGCCATCACCACGCTGTGGACCTACACGCCCGAGAACATGGACACCCTCGCGGACCGGGCGTCGGGCTACCTCAGCGGCGATTTCGAGGCGCAGTACCGCAAGTTCGTCGACGCCATCGTGGCCCCCAACAAGCAGGCCAAGATCACCAACCACACCGAGGTCACCGGAGCGGCGGTCGAATCGATCGACGACGCCAACGCCGTCGTGATCGTGTACACCAACACCACGTCCACCAGCCCGTTGACCAAGAACGTGCCGTCGCTGAAGTACCTGTCCTACCGGCTGTTCCTGAAGCGCGCGCAGAACCGCTGGCTGGTGACCAGGATGACGACCATCACGTCGCTGGATTTGACGCCGCACGTCTAGCACGGTCTGCTGCGACCCATGGCGGTTACCTCCCCGGTGTCGGAGCGATCGACGGTCGCGGCGCTGTTGTTGTTGACCTTCGCGACCGGGCTGGCGGACTCGATCAGCATCCTGGTGCTCGGCCACGTGTTCGTCGCCAACATGACCGGCAACGTGATCTTCCTGGGCTTTTGGCTGGCGCCGCGGACCAGCATCGACATGACCGCGGTCGTGGTGGCCCTGCCGACCTTCGTGTGCACCACGATCGTCAGCGGCCGCGTATCACGGCATTTCGCCGACCGGACGCGGGACTGGATCACCACCGTATTGGCAACGGAGATCACCCTTTTGGTGACGCTGGCGATCCTGGGCGGCACGGGAGCCCTGCAGTACCACAGCAACACCAAGCTGATCATGATCGGCATCCTCGCGGTCACGTTCGGCCTGCAGCATTCGAGCGCCCGCCAGTTCGGCATCCAGGAACTGTCCACCACGGTGCTGACGTCAACGATCGTCAGCCTCGGCCTGGACAGCCGGCTCGCCGGCGGCTCGGGCGACCGTCAGGCGTTGCGCATCGGCGTCGTGCTGACGATGTGCGCCGGCGCCTTCCTGGGGGCGACGATGTCACGGTTCGTCGTCGCGCCGGTGTTCGCGGTGACGGCGGCCGTGGTGGCGGCCAGCCTGCTGATCTTCCGCTTCGGGCCGGCTAGTTGAAGGCCAGCCAGCTCGGCAGCGCCCGTTCGTGCGAATCGCAGAGCACCTGCCGGGTGTCGCAGGATCCCCGCGGCGAGCCGGCGCCGGCCCACATGCCGCCGGTGTCGCGGCGCAGCACGACGGCCGACGACCCACCGCCGTCGAGCAGGATCGCGTTGTCGCTGCCCAGGCCGCGGAACAGGTCCTGCATGTTGTCCGGCGTGTAGCTGCCGCCCTCGAAGATGTACATCTCGTCTTTCTGCCTCGAGTACGCCAAAGCCGTTCGCGCGGCGCTGGGTCCGCCGTCGCGCAGCTGCCCGGTGTTGCCGGGTGCCAGCAGCCCGATGCCGGAGACCGCGACGAAGCGTTCGTTCTTGTTCAGCAGGTCCTCGACCACCGGAGTGGCGGAGTCGTAGTCGCTCTTGGTCTTCGGCCACACCACGTACGGCGCGCCGCCGGACGGCAGGATCATCGTCGTCAGGACGCTCCAGCTTTCACCGCCGCCCGAGAGGCCCTGCTTGCCGGGATAGGCGAGGGTGCCCGTGACGGCCTGGTTGGCGCGGCCCTGGCCGTGGGTGTTGTCCACGAAGGCGCCCAGCGGTGAGCTGCAGCCGGTCTGGCGCCACGAGCCGGCCTTCTGCCCCCGAACGTCGAAGAAGTTGGCGTTGATCGCGATCGTCGGTTGGCCCATCCGCTGCCACGCCTGAAGCGGCGCATAGAGTTCCGACGCCTGCCAGAGTCCCTCACCGGTGCGGGCACCGGGGTTGTTCTCGCAGCGCGCCTGATCGCCCTGGTGGGTGTCGACCAGCAGGTGCGGCGAGAGCCGTCCCGCGGCGTTCTTGATGATCATCAGGTGGCCGCCGTTGTTCATCTCGTACCAGCTGCCACCGGCGTTGAGCATGGGTGCGGGGTGGCCGGGCCCGAAGTTGTAGACCAGGTAGGAGCCCTTGGTGGTGTTGATGGCGTTGGCCAGCAGGTCGCGGCCGTCGGCGGCGTGCGCGACCGGCTGGCCCGCCGTGCTGGCCAGGGCGACGCATGCGAGCACCGCGGTGCAGCCGGCCACCAGCCGGCGCAAGCTGGCGCGTCGGGTCAGCACGATCGCCCTTTCCGTCCTGAGCGGGATGCAACCTAAACATCATCTGTCACATCCGTCACACCGTCAATTTCTATAACGGGCACATGACGGTCGGGCGGCGTTCGAATTACGTTTCGTCGCTTGCGCTTTCGGGCTCGGCCGCCTCGGCCTGTCCGTGCTTGCCGCCCTGGCGCGCCTTGTGCTGCGCCTGGTGTTCCATGGCGATCGCCATCTCGACCGCCCCGGGGATGCGGTGGAAACCCTTGCGGTCGTACAGGTGGGTGACGATGCCGCCCAGCAGCAGTCCGATGACCAGGCCCAGCGTCGTCATCAGGAGCGCCTGCGATATCCCGGTATCGGCGTGCGCCTTGAAGTACAGCAGCGAGCGGGTGCCCAGGAAGACCTGGTGCATGGGCTCGAATTCGGCCAGCCAGCGGAAGAAGGGCGGCGTCGCCTCCAGCGGCACGGTGGCCCCGGCCGAGGGCAACCCGAGGATCACGAAGATCAGCATGCTGACCAGCAGCCCGCCCGTGCCCAGCACCGAGAGCAACGAACTGGACGTGATCCCCACCGCGGCGATCGCGAAGGCGCCGAACGCCCAGAGTTGCCAGCCGAGGTCGATCGGCATGCCGAGCCCGTGCGCGATCGCCAGGTAGACCGCGGACGTGAGCAGCCCCAGCAGGACCATGATGGCCCACTTGAGCAGCAGCGTCTGGAAGCGCGAGATTCGCACCTGCTCGGCGAAGCGATACACCGGCCCGAATTCGGCCGGAACGTAGCCAAGCAACGCGTCGACGAGGGTGCTGACCACGATGCTGCCGGTGAACCCCGCGAGCAGGAGCAGCAGCGCGTAGTAGAAGGCCGACAGCCCGTTGCCGGTGCCGTTGGGCAGCGGGCTGTACACGGTCGACTCGATCTCGATCGGCGTGGAAAGCCCCTCCTCCGCGGCCCCGGCGAGCGGGGCGCCGCCGGTCTGCGCCTTGACCTGTGCCAGAAGCCGTTCGCCCACTTCACCATTCGCCTGGCCCATCGCCATGTTGAGCGTCTGGGCGGCGATGCTGGAGCCGAGCGTGCCGGCCCGCGGGTTGGTCGAAATGGTGATCACGGGCCGTTCGGCGGGTCCGGGCTGCACCGCGCTGGCGCCCAGATCGCGCAGCTTCGACGAGAAGCTCGGCGGTATCAGCACCGAGCCGTACACATGGCCCGTGTCGAGCTGATGCTTGGCGGCGTCGCGTGTGAGCACGCGGACGTCAAACTGGTTCTTGTCCAGGCCGTTGACCAATCGACCGGTCAGTTCCGCGCCCGCCGGCCCCGCATCCTCGTTCACCACGGCGATGGGGAAGTGCCGCAGGTTGGTCATCGGGTTCAAGATGCCGCCGAGATAGAGCGCGCACAACGCCGACATCAGGGCCAGCGTGATGATCAGGGGCGCCGCCCAGAACCGCACGGTCCGGACCGCCTTGATGTTCCGGTTCGGGTTGGGCGCCGCGTGCTGCGGCCGCGATTGAGACATGCCGGCTCCTGTCTGTCACGCACACTCTATGGGCTTGCGCCGCCCAGTTTCGCGTGCATCTCCCAGACCAACAGCTCCGACGACTCGGTCGCCGTGACCCGCGCGCCGCCGCCGTCGGTGAAGCGGACGGCATCGCCCTCGCGCAGCGCGCCGGCGCCCTCGCACTGGACCTCGCCCCGGGTGACGAATAGGTGCAGGAAGGGCGCGTCGGGCAGGCCGACCGCGTCGCCGGCCCCCAGCCGCGTGGCGTGCAGCGCGGCCTTGCGGTTGTGCAGGGCGATCGCCCCGTCGCGGTCGGCGATCCCCGAGGCGATCGTCACCAGCGTGCCGTCCAGCGCCCTGGCGTCGATCTGGTGCTGTTGGTAGCCCGGGCTGATGCCGGTCTCGTCGGGCACCACCCACATCTGTACGAAATGCACTGGCTCCGTGGACGAGTCGTTCTTCTCGGAGTGCAGGATCCCGCTGCCCGCCGACATGCGCTGGGCCAGGCCCGGATAGATCACGCCGCGATTGCCGATGGAGTCCTGATGCGCCAGTTGACCGCGCAGCACCCACGTGACGATTTCCATGTCGCGGTGCGGGTGGGTGTCGAAACCGGTTCCGGGCGCCACGATGTCGTCGTTGTTCACCAGCAGCAGTCCGTGGTGGGTGTTGAGAGGATCGTAGTGGTCGCCGAACGAGAACGAGTGCCGCGACGTCAGCCACGGCGTCCTGGTGACGGCCCGCGTCGCCGCACGCCGGACTTCCGCGTGGGCAGACATGCGTTCAGCCTAATCGGGGGTCAGGCCACCGTCGCGGCGAGCAGCCCCTGCGCGTGCCGAAGCGCGGCGTCGAGCTCCGGTAGGGTCAGCGCGTCCGAGCGCCCGAGGTGGATCTCGATCTGGTACTCGGGCTGGCCGTCCGGCCCGAAGATGGGCAGCACCACGAATTCGGCTGCGGCCAAACCGGTTTCGAGCTCAGCGGTGACCGACTGCAGCGTGACCATCGTCATCAGGGTGGTGAGCTGGCGGGTGACGCGCGCCGTGGGCTCCAGGGAGGCCAGCACCTCCGCCAGCCGGTTGTGCAGCGACTGGTGCGTGTCGTCGAACCGCCACGCGCCGTACCCGCGCTCGCGGATGTCGGCGAGCACCCGCTGGTGCTCCGCGATTTCCGCCCGGGTCAGCCGCGGGATCACCCCGTGCAGCCAGGCCCGGACGAAATCGTCGTCGCGCCAGGCCATCGCGACCAATCCGAACGGCGGGTCGATGGGGAAGCGCTGACCGACGGCGCGGCCGCCGTCGGTTCCGTGGCCGACCGCGTCGACGGTGGTCAGGTGCCGGCCGCCGATCTTCGACATCGAGCACCCCGCGCCGAGCGTCTCGTGCAGGAATTGCAGCGCATCGCGCCCCCGGTCCAGCAGCGGGAACTGCACCCGCAGCCCGTGTACCAGCCCGAACAGCCCGCTGCCCAACACGTAGCGGCGATCTTCGCGGCGGGACACCCAGGCGCGCCCCTCGAGCTCGGCGAGCACCAGGGCGCAGGTGGAGGTGCTGATCGCGCAGCGCTTCGCCAGCTCGGCCGAGGTCAGTCCCGCACGGGAATCCGCAAGGGCGGCAAGCACATCCATCACGCGACCGGTGGGTGGCGATTTGCCGGTTGACGTATCGATATCCAGCTCCCTACGATCCGTCCAAATTATAACTATATACGTCCTAATATTAGGAGACATCAAGTCGTGATCAAGGTGGGAGTGTGGGGGCCGGGTTCGATGGGGGTGATCGCCCTGCGCGGCATCATCGACCACCCGGAACTGCAGCTGGTCGATCTGGTGGTGCACAGCGACGCCAAGGCGGGGCGCGACGCGGGTGAGCTGTGCGGCATCGCGCCGGTCGGGGTGGCGGCCACCCAGGACCCGGCGGCGCTGCTCGCGGGGGACGCCGACGCGGTGGTGTACGCCGCCGGGGCCAACCTGCGGCCGCTGGAGGCCGTCGAGGACATGGCCGCCATCCTGCGGGCCGGCAAGAACGTGGTGTCGTGCTCGGTGGTGCCGCTGGTGTTTCCCGACGGCTTGGGCCCGGCGGGTGCGACGCTCACCGACCCGCTGCGACGGGCCGCGCTCGACGGCGGTGCGTCGTTCTTCACCACGGGCATAGACTCCGGATTCGCCAATGACGTTCTGCCGCTGGCGCTTACCGGGGTATCGCGGGTCATCGACTCGGTGCGGGTGACCGAGATGTTCAACTACGCCACCTACCCGGACCGGGCCGCGGTCTACGAGATCCTCGGGTTCGGCAAGCCGCCGGAATACCAGGCGTTCGCCGCCCAGCCGGGAATGTTCACGTTCGGGTGGGGGCCCGTGCTGCATCAGCTGGCCGCGGGCCTCGGCGTGGTGATCGACGAGATCGAGGAAACCAACGAGCGGCTGCCCGCCGAGGAGTCGTTCGACACTCCGACCGGTCACATCGCCGCCGGGACGATCGCGGCCATGCGCTCCACGCTGACCGGATACGTCGGCGGCAAGCCGACTTTCGTCCTCGACCACGTCACCCGCATGCGCGACGACATCGCGCCCGACTGGCCGCAGCCGAACATCTCGATCCCGCCCAAGGACCTGGGCTACGGGCCGGCCTCCGGCCGCGGCCTCTATCGGGTGGAGATCGAGGGATCGCCAAGCGTGCGGTGCGAATTCGAGATGGCCGAGGACCACGACCACGACCTGGGCGCGCGCATCGCGGGCGCCTCGCGAATGGTCAACGCGATCCCGGCGGTGTGCGCGGCACCGCCGGGGCTGCTCTGCGCGCTGGACCTGCCGCTGATCCCGGGCAGGGGTCTGGTCCGCCCGGTGCCCGGTCCGCCGCCGGACAGTCGCCTGTTCTAGGGCCGGCCGTCGGGGTACGTCGCGGCGGCGAGTTCCAGGATCTCGGCCCGGTCGGCCGGCAGGATGAAGCCCGATTTGATCGACGCGTCGAGCGCGGCGGCGAAGCGCTCCAGATACTCGGCGGCGCCGCCCGGATACAGCCGGTCCAGCGTGGCGGTGTCGAAAGGTTCGCCGGACCCGAAGATCGCGGCCATGATGCTCTCGTCCGCGGTGACGCCCGACGTCCGGGCGATCGGTACGTCGACCCAGGGCGTCCGGATGCCGCCCCGGGCAAGGCCGTTGGCGTCCAGCAGCAACTGCACGGGTTCGGTCTCGCGCACGTCGATCGGCGACGCCGCCGGCGCCGGCTCGCCGGTGCGGACCCAGCCCTCGAGCGCGGCGATCGACGCCTGCACCACATAGTGGTGTTGGGGGGCGAAGTTGATGTTGTGCGAAAGCTGTTGGCCCATCAGCATCTTGGTGGGCGCGTAGGCGGCGACGATGTCGGCGATCGGCGCCGCCCCGGAGTCGATCGGCGCCACCTGGATCGTGTAGTTGTCGGCATGAGCGGCGCCGGGTATCTCCCAGACCCGTAACCGCGCGTTATCGGGTTGCCGGGCCAGGTAATAACCCAGCGGCACGTGCCCGACGAGGTCGGTCTCGGTGATGATGGTGATCAGCGGGACGCGCAGGTCCGGCCGAAACTTCACCGCCTGCTGCCAACCGCTGGACGCCTCCATGCCCTCGATCAACGACCCGCCGTCCAGCGGGGCGGCCGGCCCGAACCGCGAATGCACGAGGAAGCCGTCGTAGACCCGGGCGAGCGGGTCGACGGCATTGACGTAGGTGGTGAGGAACATCGCCGATTGTGACTCGCCGATGCCGACGACCCGTTGGGGGCGCAGCCCGCCCAGCACGGCCCCGTCCCGGGACAGGCCGCCGGTCTGCGAGAAGATGTCGAAGGCGAAGGCGTCGCCCGGATGCTTGAGGCTCGCGTAGCGCGCCGGGTCCTGGGTCTTGAGCGACATGTCCATCCCGAGCAGGCTCGCGCCGCCGTCGACGCCGACCTTCTGCGCCGAGACGGCGACGTAGGCGTAACCGGAGCGGACGATTTCGCGGTGCGCCATCATCCACACGGCCGGCGCGTCGATGCCGCCGCTGACGTTGAGCCATTCGACCAGCACCGTGCCGTTGAACCGTGCCGGGTCAGTGGGCGTCAGCACCACGATGCGCGTGGTGTAATCGGCGGTGCCCGAGGGCTTTACGTCCCATCGGCCATCGGGACCCAACGGGCCTTGGGGGGCGTAGGACGAGGCCGTGCCGGTTACGAAGAACTCCTCGGCGCGGTAGCCGACGTCGCCGATGTCGAAGGCGCCCAACAGCAGCAGCGCCTTTCCCGGCACCGGCGTGACGTCGAGCGGCTCGGTCACAGCGCCTCCGGCAGCCCGAACTTCGCGAACAACCGCTCGTCGAGGAACGCCACCACGTGCGACACCCCGTCGTCGCGCACGTCGAGCACGTGCAACTGGAAGGGCACGTGCCGATCACCGGCACGCATGTACATGGCCGCGCCCGGCTGGCCGTTGGCGAGCACCGGCACCAGGCGCATGTCGCCGGCGGACTCGGCGGGGCAGTGCTGATGGATGAGGGTGACGATGTCGCGCGCACCCCGGTACCAGCCGGTGTAGGGCGGCATCTCCCAGATCGCCTCGGCGGTGAACAGCTCCACCAGCCGGTCGATGTCGTAGCTCTCGAAGGCGGCGATGTAACGGTCCAGCAGGTCCTGCACCTCCGGCGAATCCGGCGGCGTCAGGCGTTCGCTGGAGCTGGGACCGATGGCGTCCAGCTGTGAGCGGGCTCGCTGCAGCAGGCTGTTGACCGCGGTCGTGGTGGTGCCGATCGCTTCGGCCACCTCGGCGGCCTTCCACTGCAGCACGTCGCGCAGCAGCAGCACCGCCCGCTGCCGGGGTGAAAGGTGTTGCAGCGCGGCCACAAACGCCAGCCGGATCGACTCACGCGACCCGACGATGACCGACGGGTCGGCCGGGTCGTTCGTCAGGTCCGGGATGGGCTCCAGCCAGGGCACCTCGCGGAGCTCCGCCAGCTCGGCGGTCGGGTCGGAGCTGGGGGCGCCCAGGCCGGTCGGCAACGGCCGGCGCTGCCGGCCCTCCAGCGCGCTCAGGCAGGTGTTGGTGGCGATGCGGTGCAGCCACGTCCGCATCGCCGACTTGCCCTCGAAGCGGTCGTAGGCCTTCCACGCCCGCAGCAACGTTTCCTGAACCAGATCCTCCGCGTCGTGCAGCGACCCGGTCATCCGGTAGCAATGGGCGAGCAATTCGCGACGGTACGGCTCGGCATGCGCCGAGAAGTCCCCGCCGACCTCGCCAAGATCGGAGTTTGCGGCGTTTTGTGCGAGTAGCCCCACGATGACAGAGCCTACGACAGTGTCTGGCGGGGCGACCTGCGCCGGGAGCCATTACGCTGCGCGTAATGACTAGGACCGTGCAGTGAACCGATCCGAACGAAACTTCGACGGATTCGGTGGCGTGCGCATCGTTTACGACGTCTGGACGCCGGACACCGCGCCGCGGGCGGTGGTGGTGCTGTCGCACGGTCTGGGCGAATACGCCCGCCGGTACGACCATGTCGCGCAATGTTTCGGTGCGGCGGGCCTGGCCACCTACGCGCTGGACCATCGCGGGCACGGCCGTTCCGGCGGCAAGCGGGTCCTGGTGCGCGACATCTCCGAGTACACCGCCGACTTCGACAGCCTGGTCCGGATCGCCACCCGGGAGCATCCCGGCCTGAAGTGCATCGTGCTGGGGCACAGCATGGGCGGTGGCATCGTGTTCGCGTACGGCGTCGAACGCCCCGACAACTACGACCTGATGGTCCTGTCCGGCCCCGCGGTGGCGGCCCAGGAGCAGGTGTCACCGCTGATGGTGCTGGCCGCCCGGGTGCTCGGCGCTCTCGTGCCGGGCCTGCCGGTGCAGGAACTGGACGTCGACGCCATCTCCCGGGACCCCGCGGTGGTGGCGGCCTACAAGAGCGACCCGCTCGTCTACCACGGGAAGGTTCCGGCCGGCATCGGCCGGGCCCTCCTGCAGGTCGGCGAGACCATGCCGCAACGCGCGGCGGCGCTGACCGCGCCGCTGCTGGTGGTGCACGGCTCCGAGGACCGGCTGATCCCGGTCGCGGGCAGCCGGCGCCTGGTCGAGTGCGTGGGCTCGACCGACGTCGAGTTGAAGGTCTACCCCGGGCTTTACCACGAGGTGTTCAACGAGCCGGAGCGCGACCAGGTGCTGGGCGACGTCGTCTCGTGGATCACCGCGCGGCTCTGAGGCCGGGTGTCGGATCGCTCCCGTAGGTTGGCGCGTATGCGCGCCGACGACGATGCAGTGGGGGTACCGCCCGCTTGCGGGGGACGGAGCGATGAGGAGGAGTGGCGCATATGAGTGACGACAAGATGCTGGCCCGCATCGCGGCACTGTTGCGTCAGGCCGAAGGCACCGACAACCCGCACGAGGCGGACGCGTTCATGAGCGCCGCGCAGCGGTTGGCCACGGCGGCCTCGATCGACCTGGCGGTGGCGCGGTCGCACTCGGCCAACCGTTCGGCGGCGCAGGCGCCCACCCAGCGGACCATCACGATCGGCAACGCGGGCACCAAGGGGCTGCGGACGTATGTGCAGCTGTTCGTGTTGATCGCCATGGCCAACGACGTGCGCTGTGACGTGGCGTCGAATTCGACGTTCGTCTACGCCTACGGGTTCGCCGAGGACATCGACGCCACCCACGCGCTGTACGCCGGCCTGGTGGTCCAGATGGTGCGGGCGTCGGACGCCTACCTCGCGTCGGGCGCCCACCGGCCGACGCCGACCATCACCGCGCGGCTGAACTTTCAGCTGGCCTTCGGGGCGCGCGTGGGGCAGCGGCTGGCCGAGGCCCGCGAGGAGGCCCGCCGCGAGGCGACCAAGGACCGCCGCCGCCCGCCGGGCACGGCTATTGCGTTGCGGGACAAGGACCTCGAGCTGCACGACTACTACCGCAGCGCGTCGAAGGCGCGCGGCACCTATCAGGTGAGCCGGGCGACGGCCGGCTATTCGTCGGCGGCGCGGCGCGCGGGGGACAGGGCCGGCCGGCGGGCGCGGCTGGGCAACAGCCCGGAGCTGCCGGGCGCTCGTACCCCGCTGGGCCGGTGAGCAAGCGGGACTCGCAGCGAGCCAAGGTTTACGCGGCCGAGGAGTTCGTCCGGACGCTGTTCGACCGTGCCGCCGAGCACGGCTCACCCGCCGTGGACTTCTTCGGCGCCCAGCTCACCCTGCCGCCGGAGGGTCGATTCGGCTCGGTTTCGGCGGCGCAGCGCTATGTTGACGAGGTGCTTGCGTTGCCGGCGGTGCGCCGGCGTTGGCCCTCCGTCGCGCCGCTGCGGGTGCGCCCGCGCCGGGCCGCCACCGCGGCGCACTACGAATCCCGCGACGGCGCAGGCGTTATCGCCGTCCCCGATCGGGACACCGCCGACTGGGCGCTGCGCGAACTGGTGGTGCTGCACGAGGTCGCGCACCACCTGTGCCAGGCCGAGCCGCCGCATGGCCCGCAGTTCGTCGCGACGTTCTGTGAGCTGGCGGAGCTGGTGATGGGTCCCGAGCTCGGGCACGTGCTGCGGGTGGTGTACGCGAAAGAGGGTGTGCGATGACGTCTTTCGGCGACGCCGACGCCCGGGCGCGCGAGGTCGAAGCGGCGCTGACCGACGACGAACGCTTCTCGCTGCTGGTCGGCGTGATGGGCGCCGGCGAGATGTGGCCGGTACGCGACGAACGCATCCCGCCGAACGTGCCGATGAGCGCGGCCTACGTCCCGGGCGTTCCCCGGCTCGGCATCCCGGCGCTGCTGATGAGCGACGCCGGCCTGGGCGTGAGCAACCCCGGCTACCGCCCGGGTGACACCGCCACCGCGCTGCCCGCGAGCCTCGCCCTGGCCGCCGGCTTCGACCCGTCGCTCGCCCGCGCCGCGGGGGAGGTGATCGGCCGGGAAGCCCGCAGCCGCGGGTTCAACGTGCAGCTCGCCGGCGCGATGAACCTCGCGCGCGACCCGCGCAACGGCCGCAACTTCGAATACCTTTCGGAAGACCCGCTTTTGACCGCGACGATCGTCGCCGAGTCCATCGACGGCATCCAGCGGCAAGGCGTCATCTCGACGGTCAAGCACTTCTCGCTGAACTGCAACGAGACCAACCGGCATTGGCTGGACGCGGTGATCGATCCCGACGCGCACCGCGAATCCGACCTACTGGCCTTCGAAATGGCCATCGAGCGCGCGCAGCCGGGCGCCGTGATGACGGCCTACAACAAGGTCAACGGCGCCTACGCTGCCGCGAACGACGTCCTGATCAACCGGGTGCTCAAGGGCGCCTGGGGATATCGCGGCTGGGTGATGTCCGACTGGGGCGCGACGCCGTCCTGGGAGTGCGCGCTGGCCGGCCTCGACCAGGAATGCGGGGCGCAGATCGACGCGCTGCTGTGGCAGTCGGAGACCTTCGGCGAGCCCCTGCGGGCCGCCCATGCCGACGGCAGGCTGACCGGCGACCGGCTCTCGGACATGGTCCGCCGGATCCTGCGGTCGATGTTCGCCGTCGGGATCGACCGGGCCGACGCCGCGCCCGAGCCGGACATGGTCGCGCACAACGACATTGCGTTGCAAGCCGCCCGGCAAGGGATCGTGCTGCTGACCAACCGCGGGATGCTGCCGCTGGCGCCGGAGTCGACCGCCCGGATCGCCGTCATCGGCGGATACGCGCACGTCGGGGTGCCGGCCGGCTTCGGCTCGAGCGCGGTCGTCCCGCCCGGCGGCTACGCCGCCGTGATACCGATCGGCGGCTCGGGGCTGGAGGCCGGGATACGCAAGCTGCACCTGTTGCCGTCGAGCCCGCTGGACGAACTGCGGAAGCAATTCCCGCACGCGCAAATCGAATTCGACCCCGGGGTAACCCCCGCGGAGGCGGTGCTGGCCGCGCGGCGCGCCGACGTCGTCATCGTGTTCGCGATCCGCGCCGAAGGCGAAGGCTTCGACATCGCCGACCTGTCGCTGCCGTGGGGCCAGGACGATCTGATCACCGCCGTGGCAGGCGCCAACCCCGACACCATTGTGGTGCTCGAAACCGGCAATCCGGTGGCGATGCCGTGGCGGGATTCGGTGCGGGCCATTGTGCAGGCGTGGTACCCGGGACAGGCCGGCGGCCAAGCCATCGCGGAAGTCCTTGCCGGCCGGGTCAATCCGTCGGGCCGGTTGCCGATCACCTTTCCGGTCGATCTGGCCCAGACGCCGCGACCGGAGCTGCCGGGCCTGGGCGCACCATGGGGGACGCCGACCACGATCGAGTACGCCGAGGGATCCGATGTCGGCTACCGGTGGTTCGCCGCCACCGGCCAAACCCCGATGTTCGCCTTCGGACATGGGTTGTCCTACAGCGCTTTTGAATACCGCGACCTGGAAGTCGGCGGCGGGCAAACGGTGACCGCCAGCTTCGGTGTCACCAACGTCGGCGATCGCGCCGGGGCCGACGTCCCGCAGCTGTATGTGACCGGCACCCCCGACGGCCGGTGCCTGCGATTGCTGGGATTCGAGCGGGTCGAGCTCGACCCGGGCGCCACCCGCCGCGTGAGGATCGAGGCCGACCCGCGGTTGCTCGCCCGCTACGACGGCCGCGGGGGAAGCTGGCGCATCGGCGCGGGCGAATACCGGGTGGCGGTCGGGACGTCGGCGGTCACGCCGCGGCTGACCGCGACGGTCGAACTCGCCGGCCGAGCCTTCGGGCACTGATCCCGCGGGCTGCGGCCGCCGGCCGCATCGAGTGTGCGTTCACGGTTTTGGTGTGCGCTTCAAGGCGGGGTTCCCGGCGCGTCGCCGCCCTGGACGCACACTCGACGCGGGCCTAAAGCGCGCGGACTACTTGACCGGGGTCAGCGCGTCGCCGCAGGTGCAGCGGTACGGCTCACCCGAACCGGAGCAGTGGCAGGGCACCTCGATCCGGACGCGGCACCCGCAGCCCTCGTGGCCACAGGTCAGTTCGGTGCCTGCTTCGTAATTTGCCATGTCATTCACCCTTTTCTTTGTCGTGGACTCTTGCGGCTGTGATCGACCACAGCGCTCACTATATACCCCCCATGGGTATGTGCAACTGGTCGTGGCCGTTCCGAGACCGCCGCGACTAGCGTTGGTGGCATGACCCGGGAACCCACCCCCCAAGACGTCGACGAGTTTCTGAACGCCACCCTGGTCGGCGACGACCCGGCCCTGAGCGCCGCGCTGGAGGCCAGCGACGCGGCCGGGCTGCCGCAGATCGCGGTGTCGGCCCAGCAGGGCAAGTTTCTGGGCCTGCTGGCCGGTGCGATTCAGGCGCGGCGGATCCTCGAGATCGGCACGCTGGGCGCCTACAGCACCATCTGGCTGGCCCGCGGTGCGGGCCCGCAGGGCCGCGTGGTGACGCTGGAATACGAGCCCAGGCATGCCGAGGTGGCGCGGGCCAACCTGGAACGGGCGGGCGTGGCCGACCGGGTGGAGGTGATCGTCGGCCCGGCGCTGGACACCTTGCCGGCTCTCGACGGGGCCCCATTCGACTTGGTGTTCATCGACGCCGACAAAGAGAACTACGTCGCGTACCTCGAGTGGGCGGTCCGCCTGGCCCGCCCGGGCGCACTCATCGTGGCGGACAACGTCGTTCGGGAGGGGCGGATCCTGGAGCCGGACGGCAACGCCCAGGCGGCGGCGGTGCGGCGGACCCTGGAGCTGATGGGCGAGCACCCGCGGCTGGACACGGCCGTCATCCAAACGGTCGGGGCCAAGCGCTGGGACGGCTTTGCGCTCGCCTCGGTGCGCTAGCGCGGGCTGAGATCGGCGACCGCCCGGGCGGCGGAGGTGAGTTCGCCGATGCGAAGCGCGGTTTCGCCGGCGTAGAGCGCCGCGTGGTCGACCCAGGCGTCCGGCGTCGCGGCCAGCGGCGCGAGCGGCGTGAGTAACGGGCGGGCCGGCGACTGCAGGCGCATCAGTTTGGCGGCGTCGAAGTAGCCCAACACGGCCAGCGGGCGGCTCGCCGCGTTGATCGCCGCCGGCAAGGCCTTGGCCCGGCCGTCGTCCCGGCACCAGCGCCGCGTCGCGGCGTTGGGCAGCACCCGATGGCGCAGCGGCCAGCTCAACCCGAACAGGTTGGTCTCGATTGTCTTGTCCGCGTTGGCGACTCGCCGTTGGTACTCGCGGTTGGCGTTTGCCTCGTGCGTCATCAGGAACCGCGTCCCGGCGACGACCACGGCGGCGCCCGCCGTCAGGGCGGCGCGGGTGTCGGTGCCGGTGGCGATCCCGCCGGCGAGGAACACGGGCCGGTGACCGGCCGCGGCCAGTGCCTGCGGCAGAAAGTCGAGCGCCGGCATGGTTCCGACGAGGTGGCCGCCTGCCTCGCGGCCCTGGGCGATCAAACCGTCAGCGCCCCAACCGATTGCGGCGCTCGCCTGCGCCGCGCTGCCGACCATCACGAAGACGAAGATGCCGGCGTCGCGGAGGTGCTCGACCAGGCCCCGCTTCTCACCGAACGCCAGCACGGCGACATCGACTCCGGCGTCGACGCAGACCGCGACGTGCGCGCGATGCACGAAGGGCATCAACAGGTTCACTGCGACCGCGCGGCCCGGCGCGCGCTCCTGCACCTCGGCGATGCAGGCGCGCAGCTGGCGCGGCGTGGCCAGGCCGAGGGTGCCCAGGCCGCCCGCTTCGGCTACCGTGGCCGCGAGCGCCGCGCCCGCCAGGCCGCCGCCCATGCCCGCCTGCGCCACCGGGACGTCGATGCGCAGACGGTCCGCGATGTCCATGTCTTACGACGCTACGCGGCCGGTCTATCGGGCCCAGCGGGCGGTGCGGACCGCCCCGGATTTCGTTGCTGGCGCGCGCTCATCGCGCGTAATCTTGACGGCAGATGGATGGGTGCAGGTAGCCCAAAAGGCTTGCTGCATAACAGAAAGGTCACAAAATGAGTACAGTCCATTCATCAATCGATCACCACCCGGATTTGTTGGCTCT
The DNA here is from genome assembly GCF_001666915.1 of Mycobacterium sp. E3339. Taxonomy (NCBI): domain Bacteria; kingdom Bacillati; phylum Actinomycetota; class Actinomycetes; order Mycobacteriales; family Mycobacteriaceae; genus Mycobacterium; species Mycobacterium sp. E3339. The sequence goes on from NZ_LZIZ01000076.1 coordinate 25,846, forward strand.
GCGCGCGAGCTATGACCGCGTGGCCGAGTCGATGAGTGCGCACGTCACCTTCGGCCTGGCCTTGTTGACGGGCCTGTACGTGGCGGCGTCGCCGTGGTTGGTGGGATTCGGCGCGACGGGATCGCTGGCCACCTCCGACCTGATCGTCGGGATCGCGGCGGCGTTCTTGGCGTACGGGTTCGCCACGGCGCTCGACCGCGCCCACGGCCTGACCTGGACGATGCCGGTGCTCGGTCTGTGGGTCGTCGTCTCGCTGTGGATCCTGCCGGGCGTTGCCCTCACCGCCGGCATGATGTGGTCGAACATCGTCGCGGGAGCGTTGATGACGGTGTTGGGCCTCAACGCCACCTACTTCGGCAGGCGCACCCGCGAGGCGGCCAGCCGCGCCTAGATCTCCCCAAATCCCTTGAGGTGGAAAGTGATCGGCGCTAGCCGCACACCGCGCCGATCGCCGCCGAGCTGACCAGCTTGACGTACTTGGCCAGTACGCCCGTCTTGTAGCGCGCCGGCGGGGGCGTGAAACCCTCACGCCGGGAGTCGAATTCGGCCGGATCGACCAGCACGTCGAGGACGCGGTTCGCGACGTCCAGGCGGATTCGGTCGCCGTCGCGCAGGAAGGCGATCGGCCCGGCGTCGACGGCCTCGGGTGCGATGTGGCCGACGCACAGGCCGGTCGTCCCGCCGGAGAAGCGGCCGTCGGTCAGCAGCAGCACGTCCTTGCCCAGGCCGGCGCCCTTGATCGCGCCGGTGATGGCGAGCATCTCGCGCATCCCGGGGCCGCCCTTGGGGCCCTCGTAGCGGATCACCACGGCGTCGCCCGCGGCGATCGTCCCGTCCTCGAGGGCGTCCAGCGCGGCACGCTCGCCGTCGAAAACCCTTGCCGTGCCCTCGAACACCTGCGAGTCGAAGCCGGCCGACTTGACCACCGCGCCCTCGGGAGCCAGCGACCCGCGCAGGATGGTGATGCCGCCGGTCGGGTGGATGGGATTGTCCAGGGCCCGCAGCACCTTGCCGTCCGGGTCGGGCGGGTCGATCGCGGCCAGGTTCTGGGCAACCGTCTGGCCCGTCACGGTCAGGCAGTCCCCGTGCAGCAGGCCCGCGTCCAGCAGCGCCTTCATCGCCACCGGCACGCCGCCGATCTGGTCGACGTGGGACATGACGTGGCGGCCGAACGGTTTCACGTCGGCCAGGTGGGGCACCTTGGACCCGATCCGGCTGAAGTCGTCGAGCGAGAGGTCGACGTCGGCCTCGTGCGCGATCGCCAGCAGGTGCAGCACGGCGTTGGTGGAGCCGCCGAAGGCCATCACCACCGCGATCGCGTTCTCGAAGGCCTCCTTGGTGAGGATGTCGCGGGCGGTGATGCCGCGGCGCAACAACTCGACGACGGCCTGGCCGCTGCGGCGGGCGAACCCGTCGCGGCGGTAATCGGTCGCCGGCGGCGCCGCGCTGCCGGGCAACGACATGCCGAGGGCCTCCGCGGCGCTGGCCATCGTGTTGGCGGTGTACATGCCGCCGCACGCGCCCTCGCTGGGACAGATCGCGCGCTCGATGGCGTCGACGTCCTCGCGGGACATCAACCCGCGCGCGCAGGCGCCCACCGCCTCGAACGCGTCGATGATGGTGACCTCGCGTTCGGTGCCGTCGGACAGCTTGGCCCGCCCGGGCAGGATGGATCCCGCGTAGAGGAACACCGCCGCCAGATCCAGGCGGGCGGCGGCCATCAGCATCCCGGGCAGGGACTTGTCGCAGCCGGCCAGCAGCACCGAGCCGTCCAGGCGTTCGGCCTGCATCACGGTCTCGACGCTGTCCGCGATGACCTCGCGCGAGACCAGCGAGAAGTGCATCCCCTCGTGGCCCATCGAGATGCCGTCGGAAACCGAGATCGTCCCGAACTCCAGCGGGTAACCGCCTGCCGCGAACACGCCTTCCTTGACCGCCTTGGCGAGCCGGTCCAGCGAAAGGTTGCAGGGGGTGATCTCGTTCCACGACGACGCCACCCCGATCTGCGGCTTGGCGAAGTCCTCGTCACCCATGCCTACCGCCCGCAACATGCCGCGGGCCGCGGCCTTCTCCAGGCCGTCGGTGACGTCACGACTGCGGGGTTTGATGTCGACCGTCGAAGTCGAATCGCTGGTGGGGGCCATTGCTCAAGTATGCGGGACCGCCATGACCAACCGAACGCGGGATACCCCGATGGGGTATAAGCTGGTGGGGTGACGACGGCACACGGATATTCGCAGGACAAGGACAACTACGCCAAGCGGCTGCGGCGCATCGAGGGCCAGGTGCGCGGGATCGCGCGGATGATCGAAGACGACAAGTACTGCATCGACGTGCTCACCCAGATCAGCGCCGTCAACAGCGCGCTGCGGTCGGTCGCCCTGAATTTGCTCGACGAGCACCTCAATCACTGCGTCACCCGGGCCGTGGCCGAGGGCGGTGACGACGCCGACCAGAAGCTCGCCGAGGCCTCCGCCGCGATCGCGCGCCTGGTTCGTTCCTGATCGGTGATCAAGTTGAGACCCGGCTTCCGGCCCTGACAAGGGGGGAGCCGTAGTTGCGGTCCGTACGGTAAGGCAGTGTGATCGCATTAGGCGCGACAACCCAAGAACTGGGTAGCCCGGCCGACACCGACTCCATGACTGCCGAAACCGCAACCGCCGCGCGAACGTGGACGCCACGGATCGCGGCGCAGCTGGCTGTGCTGGCCGCGGCGGCCTTCACCTACGTCACCGCCGAGATCCTGCCCGTCGGCGCCCTGCCGGCGATCGCCCGCAACCTGCACGTCAGCCTGGTCCTGGTGGGCACGCTGCTGTCCTGGTACGCGCTGGTGGCGGCCCTGACCACGATCCCGCTGGTGCGCTGGACCGCGCACCTGCCCCGCCGGCGGGTGCTGGTGGCGAGCCTGACCTGCCTGACCGTGTCGCAGCTGATCTCGGCGCTGGCGCCCAACTTCGGGGTGCTGGCCGCCGGGCGGGTGCTCTGCGCGATCACCCACGGGCTGCTGTGGTCGGTCATCGCCCCGATCGCGACGCGGCTGGTGCCGCCGAGCCACGCCGGCCGCGCGACGATGTCGATCTACGTCGGGACCAGCCTGGCGCTGGTCCTGGGTAGCCCGCTGACGGCGGCGATGAGCCTGATGTGGGGCTGGCGGCTGGCGGTGGTCTGCGTGACCGTGGCGGCCGCCCTCGTGACGGTGGCCGCCCGGGTGCTGCTGCCGGAGATGGTCCTGACCGCCGACCAGCTCATGTGCGTCGGCCCGCGGGCCCGCCATCACCGCAACCGCCGGCTGATCGTCGTCAGCGTCATCACCATGGTCGGCGTGACGGGGCATTTCGTCTCCTACACCTACATCGTGGAGATCATCCGCGAGGTCGTCGGCGTGCGCGGCCCGAACCTGGCCTGGGTGCTGGCCGCCTACGGCGCCGCGGGAGTGATCGCCGTCGGCCTGGTGGCGCGGCCGCTGGACCGCCGGCCGAAGGGGGCCATCATCGGTTGCATGGCCGGGTTGACGGCGGCGTTCGTCGTGCTGACCGCGCTGGCGCTCGGCGGCCGGCCCGCCGCGGCGGCGGCCCTGATCGGGACGGCCGCGATCGTGCTCTGGGGGGCGATGGCCACCGCCGTCTCGCCGATGATGCAGTCCGCGGCGATGCGCAGCGGGGCCGACGATCCCGACGGGGCGTCGGGCCTCTACGTGACGGCCTTCCAGGTGGGCATCATGGCGGGCGCGCTGGTGGGTGGGCTGCTGTACGAGCGCAGCGTGGTACTCATGCTGGCCGCGTCGGCCGGGTTGATGGCGGTCGCGCTGGTGGGCGCGGCGGCCAACCGACGGGCGCTGGACGTTGCGACGACAAGCTCACGGGATTCATAGCGGGCCAGCTCAGGCGGCGTAAATGCCCGCTTGAACGGCCGCCGCGCGGGCCTGAATTTGTTAGCTGGCGTGCCCCCTATGCCACACTGTGTCAGGAACTCGAGCGTGGAGGGATGCATATGTCGGGCTGGACGCGCGGGCGGCTGTTGGCCGCCCTGAACGCCGCCGGATTGGCTTCAGTCGTGGGTTTGTCCCTGGTGTTGAGCGCGGCTCCGGCGCTGGCGGACCCGGACCCGGCCCCGGCTGACCCGGGCGTCGTGGCCGCCCCGCCATCTATCTCTTCGACGACTCGTTCGGCGCGCTCGACGTGCACACCGACGCGCGAGTGCGCGCATCGCTCACGCGG
>NZ_LZIZ01000077.1:0-77581 GCF_001666915.1 Mycobacterium sp. E3339
CAGCGCCACAGCCATCGAGGCCGCGGCCGCCGCGGCCGCGGAACGGGGGCTGACCACAGCGACTTTCGCCCAAGCCGACGTCACCAACTTCCGCGGCTATGACGACCGCTTCTCGACCGTCCTGGACAGCGGGCTGCTGCACGCGCTGCCGCCGGAACGGCGCCAGGATTACCTGCAGTCGATCTTCCGGGCGGCCGCCCCCGGCGCGGCGCTGTACATCCTGGCCTTCGCCACCGGCGCGCTCGGCGACGCGAGTCAGGGCGGCCCGCGCGGCTTCGCCGAAGCCGAGTTGCGTGACGCCGTGTCGGAGCTGTGGCGGGTCGACGATCTGCGGCCGACCAAGGTCTACGGCAATGCGTCGCCCGACTACCCGCTGCCACACCTGGAACACGACGGCGAAGGCCACTTCATGGCGTCGGGCTTTCTGCTCAGCGCCCACAAGCCGGGCTGATCCGGCCCGTCCGCGTAGGAGAATGCTATTCTCCGCACAGAGAGTGGGGTGTGCGGATGACGACGGTAGGTCAGACCCAACTGGACGCGGGTGTGCTTGGCCGCTGGCTGGACTCCAACGGCGCCCCGGGAAACGGTGAACCACCGCGGCTGGAGCAGCTGAAGGGCGGCTCGCAGAACACGCTGTACCTGCTCGACCGCGGCGGCGAGCGGATGGTGTTGCGGATGCCCGGCGCCCGCGCGGACGCCGCCCGCATCGACGGCCTGCTGCGCGAGATCCGCTTGGTGCGCGCGCTGTCCGGCACCGACGTCCCGCACGCGGCGCTGATCGCCGCCGACGACACCGGCACCGTGCTCGGCATGCCGTTCTACGTCATGCAGGCCATCGACGGGTGGAGCCCGATGGACGGGGGCTGGCAACCGCCGTTCGACACCGACCTTGCCGCCCGGCGCGGGCTGGCCTTCCAGCTCGTCGAGGGCGCGGCCAAGCTGGGCCGGGTGGATTGGCGGGCCCAGGGCCTGGACGGTTTCGGTCGTCCGGACGGCTTCCACGAGCGGCAGGTCGACCGCTGGCTGGCCTTCCTCGACGCCTACAGGGTGCGCGAGCTGCCCGGGCTCGAGGAGGCCGCCGACTGGCTGCGCAACAACCGCCCGGCGCATTACCGGCCGGGCATCATGCACGGCGACTACCAGTTCGCCAACGTGATGTTCGCGCACGGGGAGCCGGCGCGACTGGCCGCGATCGTCGACTGGGAGATGACGACCGTCGGCGACCCGTTGCTGGACCTGGCGTGGTGCCTGCTGGGCTACGACGGAGAGGAGCCCCGAGCCGACGGGTTCTATCTGGACATGGGCGGCATGCCCAGGCGCGGCGAATTGCTCGAGCACTACCAGCAGATCAGCGGGCTGTCGACGGAGAACATCGACTATTACCTGGTGCTGGCGAATTGGAAGCTCGGCATCGTGCTGGAGAAGACCTATGCGGCCGGCGTGCGAACCGGCAAGGTGGACTCCAAGATTCAAGGCGCCTTCGGGGCGATGATCCCCCAGCTCATCGCCACGGCGGCCGAGCTGGCGAGGGCACACTGAAATGGCTTACGTGGAGCGGCTTTTCGACCTCACCGACCGGGTGGTGCTGGTCACCGGCGGCAGCCGCGGGCTGGGCCGCGAGATGGCGTTCGGCGCCGCCCGCTGCGGCGCCGACGTGGTGATCGCCAGCCGCAACATGGACAACTGCGTGGCCACCGCCAAGGAGATCGAGGCCGAGACCGGGCGCGCAGCCATGCCGTATCAGGTGCACGTGGGCCGCTGGGACCAGCTCGACGGCTTGGTCGAGGCGACCTATGACCGGTTCGGCAAGGTCGACGTATTGATCAACAACGCGGGCATGTCGCCGCTGTACGACAAGCTGACCGACGTCACCGAGAAGCTGTTCGACGCGGTGGTCAACCTCAACCTCAAGGGCCCGTTCCGGTTGTCGGCCCTGGTTGGCGAGCGCATGGTGGCGGCCGGGCGCGGGTCGATCATCAACGTGAGCACGGCCGGATCGCTGCGCCCGACACCCGACATCGTCCCCTATGCCGCCGCCAAGGCCGGCCTCAACGCCATGACCGAAGCCTTGGCGAAGGCATTCGGGCCGGCGGTGCGGGTCAACACGCTGATGGCCGGCCCGTTCCTGACCGACGTGAGCAAGGCCTGGAACCTCGAGGCGGCCCACGGCAAGCCGTTCGCGCACCTGGCCCTGCAGCGGGCCGGGGAGCCGGCCGAAATCGTGGGCGCCGCACTGTTTTTGGCGTCCGATGCGTCCAGTTTCACCACCGGCTCCATCCTGCGCGCCGACGGCGGAATCCCCTAGCAGATAGGAGCGATCGAATGTCTTGGGACTTCTCCACCGAACCGGAATTTGCCGAGAAGATCGACTGGGTCCGCGAGTTCGTCCGCCAGGAGGTGGAACCCCTCGAGGTGCTGTTTCCGGGTTGCGAGTTCCTGCCGCTGAACGACGAGCGCCGGCGCATCGTCGATCCGCTCAAGCAGCAGGTCCGCGACAAAGGCCTGTGGGCACCGCATTTGGGCCCCGAACTCGGCGGTCAGGGCTTCGGCGCGGTGAAGCTGACGTTGATCAACGAAATCCTGGGCCGCAGCCCCTGGGCGCCGATCGTGTTCGGCACCCAGGCGCCGGACACGGGCAACGCCGAGATCATCGCCCGCTTCGGTACGCAGGAACAAAAGGACCGCTATCTCGCCGGGCTGTTGTCCGGGGAGATCTTCTCGTGCTTTTCGATGACCGAGCCGCAGGGCGGGGCCGATCCGCGAGTCTTCCGCACGCGCGCCTTCCGTGATGGCGACGACTGGGTGATCACCGGGCGAAAGTACTTCTCCTCCAACGCCTCCGTCGCGTCCTTCTTCATCGTCGTCGCGATCACCGACCCGGACGTGCCCGTCCACCGCGGCGCCTCGACCTTTCTGGTGCCGGCCGGTAGCGAGGGGCTGACCATCGAGGCCACCCACCACCTGGTCGGCGCGCTGCCGCACGAGCCCGGGCACTCGCTGGTGCACTACGACGGGGTCCGGGTGCCGTCGGACGCGCTGCTGGGCGAAGCCGGGCAGGGCTTCATGATCCTGCAGACCCGGCTCGCCGGTGGGCGCCTGCACCACGCGATGCGCTCGATCGGGGTGGCCCAACGCGCGGTGGAGATGATGGCCCGGCGCGCGAAAAGCCGCTTCACACAAGGTAGTTCACTGGCCGACAAGCAGCTGGTGCAGGCGTTCATCGCCGACTCCTACACCGAGTTGATGCCGTTCCGGTTGGCGGTGCTGCACGCGGCATGGCTGATCGACACCGCCGGGGAGCACGCAGCCCGCGCCGAGATCGGCGCGTGCAAGATACTGGCGTCGCAGGTGCTCAAATCGATTGGGCTGCGCGCGATCCAGGTGCACGGCGCCCTCGGCACCACCGACCAGCTGCCGCTGGTCAACGTGCTGCTCGGCGGGGTTGCGCTCGGGCTGGCCGACGGGCCGACCGAGGCCCACAAGGTGAACCTGGCCCGGCTGCTGCTCAAGGGGTACGAGGCCGAGGACGCCGAATGGCCGAGCGAGCTGCTGGACATCCGGCGCGAGGCCGCCCGGTCCAAGTACGGCGACCTCATCGACCGGGTTCCGGCGCTGCCCGATTCGCCGTGACCAGCAGGGTGACCGCGGCGGTCGAGCGGGCGCTCGACGACCGCCAGCGCGAAGCCACCGAGGAGGTCGAGCGCATCCTGGCCGCCGCCGTGCGCGTCATGGAACGCGTCGCGCCCGAACCGCCGCGGGTCAGCGACATCGTCACCGAGGCGGGCTCGTCGAACAAGGCGTTCTACCGCTATTTCGCCGGCAAGGACGAACTGATCCTGGCCGTGATGGAACGCGGGGTGGGCATCGTGGTGTCCTACCTCGAGCACCAGATGGCCAAGGAGCCGAAGCCCCGCGACCAGGTCGCGCGCTGGATCGAGGGCACGCTCGCGCAGGTGGCCGACCCGCACCTGATCAGCATGAGCCGCGCGGCCGCCGGGCAGATGTCGGCCGGCACGAATTGGCGGGCGGCGGATCAGGAGATGATGCGGCCGCTGCGCGATCTGCTCGTCGAACCCGTTGCGGCGCTGGGCAGCAGCGACGTCGAGCGGGACGTGGAGGCCGTGTTCAGTTGCGCGGCGGCGACGATGCGCCGATACGTGGGCTCGGGCGACCGGCCGAAGCCCGACGACATCGCACACCTGGTGCAATTCTGTCTACGCGGCCTGGGGGTCAGTTGATGCGCGCGGTCGTCTGCCGTTCCTACGGCACCCCGGAAGATCTGGTTCTCGAGGACGTCGACGATCCCGTGGCCGGTCCCGGGCAGCTGTTGGTGCGCGTCCACGCCGCCGCCGTCAACTTCCCCGACGTCCTGTTCATCGCCGGCAAGTATCAGGTCAAGATCCCGCCGCCGTTCATCCCGGGCAACGAGATCGCCGGTGAGGTGATTGCCGCCGGCGACGGCGCGCCGTTTCGCCCAGGGCAGCGCGTGGCCGGAACCACTTTCGGGGCGTTCGCCGAGCAGGCGTTGCTGGACGCGAGCCAGGCGACGCTCGTCCCCGACGACGCCGACTTCGCCTCGGCGGCCGCCTTCGGCGTCACCTACCGCACCGCGTATCACGCGTTGCGCTCGACCGCCGCGGTGGCGCAAGGGGATTGGGTGGTCGTGCTGGGCGCGGCGGGCGGCGTGGGGCTGGCCGCCGTCGACCTGGCCGTCGCCCTGAAAGCGCGGGTGCTCGCCGCGGCGTCGAACGCCGACAAACTCGAACTCTGCCGCCAACGCGGCGCCGAGGCGACCGTCGACTACGACCGGGAGGACTTGAAGTCACGCATCCGCGAGCTCACCGGCGACGCCGCCAGGGTGGTCATCGACCCGGTGGGCGGGCCGTACGCGGAGCCGGCGCTGCGCGCGCTGGCGCGCGGCGGCACCTTCGTCACGCTGGGCTACGCGGCCGGGACGATACCGGCCATCCCGCTGAACCTCGTTCTGCTCAAAGACATCTGCGTGCGCGGCATGGAGATCCGCACCTTCATGACAGACCACCCCGACGAGGCCGTCCGCGACATGCGGGAATTGTCGGAGATGTTCGCCGCCGGAACGATCCGGCCGTACATCGGGGCGCGATTCCCGTTGTCCGACACCGCCGCCGCGCTGCGGCATGTGGCCGACCGCAAAGTGATGGGCAAGGTCGTCATCGACGTCACGGCGTGACGATGTTGAAGCTCGGGTCCGGCTGGTCCAGCACCCCCAAGAAGGCCCGCAGCGCGTCCTGGTCGCCCGATATCTGCAGGCCGGGCGAGGCGAAGTCGCCCAGCGCCGCCGTCAGGATCCGAGACTTGCTGTCCAGCTTGACCGTAACGGTGGCCGTCGCCGGATCGGCCGCCGCCCTGCGGTACACCAGCACCCCGTTGCGCAGGGTGAGCCGGTAGTTGACGTCCAGATCCGCGAAGGCGATATCGATCGCGACATCGAGATCCCAGCTTCTCGGCCCGTCGACCCGGATCGCGAGGCTGTCGAAGATCTGCTCCGGTGTCAACTGGGACAGCATCGTGGGCGAGGCGACCTGAGCCGCGGTGCCGAAGTTGCCGCTTCGCAATTCGGTTGCGCCGCTGAGGAAGAAGTTGCGCCAGGTCGCGTTCTCCGCGCCGTAGGCCAGCTGTTCGAGCGTGTCGGCGTACAGCTCGCGGGCACCGGCGTGCCCGTCGTCGGCGAAGGTCGCGTGATCCAGCAGCGTTGCCGCCCAACGAAAGTCGCCGGCGTCGTACGCCGCCTGAGCCAGGCCCACTACCCGGTCGATTCCACCCATCGCCTCGACGTAACGCGGCGCGAGAGCCTCCGGCGGATGCGGCCACAACCGGCCCGGGTTGCCGTCGAACCAGCCCATGTAGCGCTGGTAGACCGCCTTCACGTTGTGGCTGACCGACCCGTAATAACCGTGGGTGTGCCAGGCGCGTTCGAGCGCGGGCGGCATCCGGAACATCTCCGCGATCTCAACACCGGTGTAGCCCCTATTGAGCAGTCGCAGCGTCTGGTCGTGCAGATAGGCGTACATGTCGCGTTGCAGGGATAGAAACTCGACGATGCTGTCCCGGCCCCAGGTCGGCCAGTGGTGCGAGGCGAACACCACGTCGGCGCGGTCGGCGAAGGTGTCGATCGCCTCGGTGAGGTAGCCGGACCAGGCGTGCGGGTCGCGCACCAGCGCGCCGCGCAGCGTCAGCAGGTTGTGCAGGTTGTGCGTGGCGTTTTCGGCCATGCACAGCGCGCGGAAAGCCGGGAAGTAGAAATGCATTTCGGCCGGGGCCTCGGTGCCGGGCGCCATCTGGAATTCGATCTCCACGCCGTCGATGGTGTGCTTCTCGCCGGTCTCGCGGATGTCGATGGTCGGGACGATGATCGCCACCTCGCCGGTGGACGGGGCCTGGCCCAGCCCGCAGCCCACCTGGCCCATCGGGCCGCGCGGCAGCAGGGAGCCGTACATGTAGGTCGCTCGGCGCGTCATGGCCGGGCCGGCGTAGACGTTCTCCTGCACGGCGTGCTCGACGAAACCGTCCGGCGCCAGCACGGCCACCGCACCGGAGTCGACCTCCGCCTGCGAGGTGACGCCCAGGACGCCGCCGAAATGGTCGACATGGCTGTGCGTGTAGATCACCGCGACGACGGGGCGGTCGCCGCCGCGGTGCGTGCGGTACAGGCCGAGGGCGGCGGCCGCGACCTCGGTGGAGACCAGCGGGTCGATAACGATGATGCCGGTGTCCGTTTCGACGAACGTGACGTTGGAGATGTCGAGCCCACGGACCTGGTAGATGCCCGGAATCACTTCGTAGAGGCCTTGTTTCGCGGCCAGCGTCGACTGCCGCCACAGGCTGGGGTGCACCGACGTCGGAGCGGGGCCGCCGAGGAAGGAGTACGCGTCGTTGTCGCAGACCACCCGTCCGTCGGCGGCCTTGATGACGCACGGCGACAGGGCGGCGATGAAGCCACGATCGGCGTTGTCGAAGTCCGCGTCGTCATCGAATGGCAGCGCGTGCGCGCCGTGTGCCGCCTCGATGACCGCGGTGGGGCGTTTGTGTTCCACGCCAATACATTGCCATTGCGCGGCCATTCCGCACAGCGTTCATTGGCAACCGACCAATGAACATGCAAACAATTACCTCGAACCCTAGATATTGAGTCCAGTTAACCCGCATACTGCCCAGACGGCCCTCAATGCCGAGGGTCGCAACTTTCGGGCGAAGGAGATCACGTGAAGCGTGGACTGATGGTCGCGGCGGTTGGAGCGGCAGTTCTAGCCGCCGGTATTTCCGGCTGTTCCAGCAACAAGTCGAGTTCGGGCGGTTCGGGCACTAGTTCGGCCATCAACACCTCGGCGGGCGCTGCCAGCGGAACCAAGGTCCTCATCGACGGCAAGGACCAGAACGTGAGCGGCTCGGTCGTGTGCACGACCGCAGGCGGCAACGTGAACATCGCGATCGGCGGTGCGGCGACCGGAATCGCCGCCGTGCTCACCGACGCCAATCCGCCCCAGGTGAAATCGGTTGGGCTGGGCAATGTCAACGGCGTGACGCTCGGCTACACCTCCGGGACCGGCCAGGGCAACGCCTCCGCCGAAAAGAACGGCAACAGCTACAAGATCACCGGCACAGCCACCGGGGTCGACATGGCCAACCCGATGCAACCGGTGAACAAGCCGTTCGAAATCGACGTCAACTGCTCTAGCTAGCTGAGCTCGCGGGCGGTTGCCACCCGTTCAGTGGCAACCGCACCGTGAACTCGGTATGGCCGGGTGAACTTTTCACCGCGATCGTGCCGTCGTGCGCCTTGACCACAGCGGACACGATCGCCAGACCCAGTCCGGTGCTGCCGCCCTTGCGCGAACGCGAGGTGTCTCCGCGGGCGAACCGCTCGAACACTTCGGACTGCAACGCCGCCGGGATGCCGGGTCCGTTATCGATGACCTGCAGCACGGTGTGTGCCGGCTCGGTGGTCAACCGCGTGGTCACGACCGTGCCCGCGCCGGTGTGCAGGCGGGCGTTGGCGAGCAGGTTGGTCAGCACCTGGTGCAGCCGGGCGCCATCACCCGTGACGATCACGGGCTCTTCGGGCAGGTCGAGCTCCCACTGATGGTCTCCTCCGGCGACGTGCGCGTCGTTGACCGCGTCGACCGCCAGCCGCGACAAATCGACCGGTTCGCGCTCCAGCGGCCGGCCGGAATCCAGGCGGGCCAATAGCAGCAGGTCCTCGACCAGGCGCGTCATCCGTTCGGTCTCGGAGGCCACCCGGCTCATGGCGTGGGCTATTGCCTCCCGGTCCCCGCCTTCGCGGTCCATGCGCTGGGTGAGTTCGGTGTAGCCGCGGATCGCGGCCAGCGGCGTGCGCAGTTCGTGACTGGCGTCGGCGACGAACTGGCGCACCCGGGTCTCGCTCGCCTGCCGCGCCGACAGCGCGGCCGCGATGTGGTCAAGCATCCGGTTGAGGGCCGATCCGAGCTGGCCCACTTCGGTGGCCGGGTTCGCGTCGGATTCGCGGACCCGGACCGGCAGCTGGACCTCGCCGCGGTCCAGCGGCAGGTCGGCCACGTTGCTCGCGGTCTGCGCGACGCGACGCAGCGGCGCCAGCGCCCGCCGGATGATGATCACCCCGGCGATGGTCGCGGCCGCCAGCGCTATCACGGTGACGATCGCGAAGATGATCAGCATCCGGATCAGGGTGGCGTCGACATTCGACATCGACAGGCCGGTGACGATGGTGTCGCCGCCGTTTCGGCTCGGGGCCGCGACCACCCGGTAACGGCCGAGGCCGTCCAGGTTCAGGGTCACGGGCGCGCGGCTGTCGGCGATCTGTTCCAGTTGGGTCTGGGCGGTTGAGGTCAGCGCGGCCCGGGTCCCACTGCTGGTGAGGTAGCCGGCATCGACCGTCTTGCCGTGGTTGATCACCGCGGCGACCATGCCGGCCGGCTGACCGGGGGCGTCCAGGAATCGGGGGCCCGGGCCGGGCCGCTGATAGTAGGAGTGGTCGCGCCGCGGCCGGTTCGGTTCGGGATACATCAGTGCCGAGCGGAACGACGTGCCGGCGAGTTGGCCGTCGAGCTGCTTCACCAGGTGATGGTTCAGCGCCAGCTCGGTCACCGCGGTGATGCCGACGCACACGATGGCCAGCACGACGATCTGCCCGACCAGCAGCCGCAAGCGCAGCGACCAGGCCCGGCGCGAGCTGGCCAACGGTCGCACCCCGCGGCGCCCGGCTTCGCCGGGCTTGCGATCGCTCCTAGCCAACGGTCGCGACCCGCGGCGCCCGGCTTCGCCGGGCTTGCGATCGCTCCTAGCGGGCCGGCTTGAGGACATAGCCCGCGCCGCGCAGCGTGTGGATCATGGGCTCGCGGCCGTTGTCGATCTTCTTGCGCAGGTACGAGATGTACAGCTCGACGATGTTGGACCGGCCGCCGAAGTCATAGCTCCACACCCGGTCGAGGATCTGGGCCTTGCTCAGCACCCGCTTGGAATTGCGCATCATGAAGCGCAGCAACTCGAATTCGGTGGAGGTCAACGCGATCGGCTCGCCCGCGCGGGTGACCTCGTGACTGTCCTCGTCGAGCACCAGGTCGCCGACCACCAGTTGCGCGCCGCTGTCCACCGTCGTCACGCCGGTGCGCCGCAGCAGCGCCCGCAGCCGCAGCACCACCTCTTCGATGCTGAACGGTTTGGTGACATAGTCGTCGCCGCCCGCGGTCAACCCGGCGATGCGGTCTTCGACGGCATCCTTGGCCGTCAGCAGGAGCACCGGCAGCTGGGGGTTCTCCTCGCGCAGCTTGTGCAGGACGTCGAGCCCGCTCATGTCGGGCAGCATCACGTCGAGGACGACCACATCCGGGCGCTGGGCGCGGGCCGCGGCGATCGCCGATGACCCGTCACTGGCCGTGGCGATGTTCCAGCCCTCGTACCGCAGCGCCATCGACACCATCTCGGCCAGGACGGACTCGTCGTCCACCACCAGAACGTTGATCGGATTGCCGTCGGCGCGACACATGACAACCCGCTCGACGGATGCTCGCGGCTGTGTCACACGTTCCAGTATGCGCACCGCGCTGAGCCGTGGCTATGGCTTACCTTTGCGCTGCCTGTGAACGGGATCGCGCGACTGCCCGGCAGTCGCGCGATCCCGTTTTCCCGGCGAGGTGGCTAATACCAGTAGCGCCGGCCGGCGACCGGACGCCCGACGGAGCCCATAATCCACAAGATGGCCCCGATAACGAGCAAGACGATACCGAGTACCCACAGCAAATGGATACCGAAAACAAATCCGAGAATTAACAGGATCGCACCGAGGACAATCATGACACTTTCCTTAATGTGAGGGGTTCTATGCTGCTGGGCATCGAGCTGGGCTGCGGGACATGGCAATCCTTGACTTTCGGGTTGACGCCCGCGTAATTCAAAGGGCCCGCGACCACGGTCAACGCGATGTTTCCAGCCGTGACACAACTGGTTGAGTCACCCTTGAAGTAATCGCGTTGCCATGCCGCAAAAACCCCGATCAGCAGCCATACCAAGGCAATGGTGCCGATGATTCCGCTGCCACGCATGGTGACCTCCAATGTGGACGAGAAAAATTTCTCGTGGACGGTAGTTACCCATTCGACTTGCGTCTAAACATGGCCCGGGATGAATTCGGCAGTGCCCCAGCGGAGCCCGCTGGGATCAGGCGTGCTCGGCGAGCCACGCCGCGGCCCGCCGCTTGGAGGCTCGCGAAAGCCACGCGTCCTGGATGAGCTCGGCCAGTTCCGTCCTGCCGATTTCGCCGAGCCGGGCGGCCCGCACCAGCACCGAGGGATGCCCGTCGAAGTGGTCGGTGCTGAAGAACGGTGACGCGGGGTCCTGGATCAACGCCAGCTTGTCGCTCTCGGACTCCACCCAGAGCATGATCACGTCGGCATATCGTTCGCCGGTGTCGGGATCGGTGGCATCGGGCTGCGGCGTGCGGAAGAAGACGAAAGACTTGCCGCCCACCTGATAGATCGCGTTGCCCTTCGGGCCCTCGAGACGCTGCACGTGCGGCATCGACGCGGCGATCTCGTGCACGTCGCGCACTCGTGCCGGTCGATCAGCCACACCGGTGAGGGTAGCGGCCATGCGCGCGTGGGCGTTTGAGTGTCGTCCGCGCTAGCCGCGGCGCTGCGCGGAGACATACAGCGTGGGGGGCATCGCGTGCTCGGATCCCTGCGGTACGCGTCGGCCGTAGCGAGCCATCAACTCCGAAAACGTCGCCGTGGCGACGTCCCAGCCCCGTTCGCGAAGCCAGCCGTCGACCGGCGTGCGCTCCTCCGCGTACCAGAGGTCGTCGAAATCGGTGATCTCGGCGTCGACCAACTTGGCCGCCGCGGCACGCATGCGCTGCATGTCCTCGCGCTGGCGCCGGACGACGTCGGGGTCGGTGAAACCCTCACCGGGCACGTTGGAGGCGAGCCAACTGCCCTGCGCGCTCAGCGAGTGGACGCGCTCGAACAGCAAGTCCTGGGCCTGCGCGGGCAGGTAACGAACCAGGCCCTCCGCCGACCAGGCCGCCGGCCCCGACGGGTCAAACCCGGCCTCCCGCAACGCCGTTGGCCAGTCCTGCCGCAGATCGATGGCGACGTTCACCAGTTGCGCCTTGGGTTCGGCGCCGTGCTCGCGCAGCGTGTTGGACTTGAACTCCAGCACCTTGGGCTGGTCCAGCTCGTAGACAACCGTGCCGTCCGGCCAGGGCAATCGCCAGGTCCGCGCGTCCAGGCCGGCGGCCAGGATGACCACCTGGCGGACGCCGGCGTCCGCCGCGCCCAGGAAAAACTCGTCGAAAAACGCTGTGCGCGTGGCCATGAAGTCGATCATCAGCTGGATCCGCGACCCCACTTCCGGCTCCAGCTCCACCGCCTTGGCCAGCGCCGCGGGATCCGCGTAGATGCTCCACATGCCCTCGCCCGCGGCGTCCACGAACACCCGCGCGAAGGGATCGTTGATCAGGGGATCCTCGCTCGCCGTCTCGGCTGCCCGCGCCGCGGCGACGCCCAATGCGGTGGCCCCCACGCTTTGGGTGATGTCCCAGGAGTCGTTGTCGGTACGCGGCATCGCCAGTCCCTTCCAGGCCCGAGAGTCAGTTAGTTCCGCACACTATTGTTCCAGCCTCCGCCACCCCCGGCCGCGTTCAGGCGGTGACTTACGCTCTTTCCCAGTGGGCCCACAGGTTGCCGAAGGGAGCGCCGCGATGACGCGCACGCCGCACGAACTGGCCGTGGCCGGGGTCGACCTCGACGCCGTAGCGACGTGGATGTCCCAGCGGGGGCTCGGCGCGGGCCCGATTCAGGATGTTTCCGCCGTCACCGGCGGCACCCAGAACGTCATGCTGCGGTTCACCCGGGCCGGCCGGCCCTACGTGCTGCGGCGCGGGCCGCGGCACCTGCGCCCGCGGAGCAACAGCGTCATCCTGCGGGAAACGAAAGTCCTTGCCGCACTGGCCGGCTCCGATGTGCCGCACCCGCATCTGATCGCGGCGTGCGAGGACCCCGGCCTGCTGGGCGACGCCGTCTTCTACCTGATGGACCCGGTCGACGGGTTCAACGCCGGCGAGGGGCTGCCGCCGTTGCATGCCGGCGATCGAAGTGTGCGGCACGGCATGGGCCTCTCGATGGCCGACGCGCTGGCCAAGCTGGGCGCGGTCGACCATGTGGCGGTCGGTCTCGCCGACTTCGGCAAGCCGGAGGGCTTTCTGGAACGCCAGGTGCCGCGCTGGCTTTCGGAGCTGGACTCCTACAGCGAGTACGACGGCTACCCCGGGCCCGACATCCCGGGCATCGAGGAGGTCTCGAGCTGGCTGGACCGCCACCGGCCGACAACCTGGACACCCGGCATCATGCACGGCGACTACCACGCCGCCAACGTGATGTTCTCCCGCACCGGGCCGGACGTGGTCGCGATCGTCGACTGGGAAATGTGCACCATCGGCGACCCGCTGCTGGACCTGGGCTGGCTGTTGGCCACCTGGCGCCAGCCCGACGGCTCCAGCGTGTTCAGCCACGCCCTGGGCGGTCAGGACGGGCTGGCCAGCACCGACGAGCTGTTCGAACGCTACGCCGCCAACACCACCCGCGACCTGTCCCACATCACCTGGTACACCGTGCTGGCCTGCTTCAAGCTGGGCATCGTGATCGAGGGGACGCTGGCGCGGGCCTGCGCGGGGAAGGCCGAAAAAGAGGTCGGCGATCAGCTGCACGCGGCCACGGTGCACCTGTTCGAGCGGGCGCTGCGCCTCATCGACGGCGCGGCCTGATCCACTAACATCTGCGTTCGTGCCTTACCCCGAGGAACCCGACTACTACTCCGAGCCGACCCAAGCCGCGTATGGCGGGTACTACGACGAGCCGGCGCCCGAGCCGGAGCCGCCCACCCCGTTGTACCGCCGTCCGGCGGCGCTGGTCGCGGCCGGCGCGCTCGGGGTGATCGTGCTCGCCGCGCTGGTGTTCGCGGTGGTCAAACTCGCGACCGGTTCGCCCGCCCACGGCCCGGCGGCGACGACAACGACCACCACCACCACCGTTCCGTCCACCACGGTGGCCACCACGACTTCGCAACCGTCCCGGCACCACGGCGGCGGTGGGGCGCCGGCGCCGACCGAGACCGTCACCGAGACGGTCCCCCCGCCGAGCACGGACACCCCCAGCACCGACACCCCGACCCCCACCACGACGGAGCCGCCGAGCACCGTCACGGCCTCACCGAGCACCGAGACCAGCACCGTCACCCAAACCGTGACGGTTCCCCCGCGCCGCGGGCCGTTCGGGGGCCCGTTCGGGGGACGGTAGGGATCCTCGGCCGTCGCCGGCAAGGTTGGTACACAACGGTTTTCGGCCGGGGATCAACCGGGATGTGAAGCGGCCACGGCGATTAGAGCGCGCCCGAAGGGATTCGAACCCCTAACCTTCTGATCCGTAGTCAGATGCTCTATCCGTTGAGCTACGGGCGCCGGTCGTTCAGTTGTCTTACGTTGTGCTCCTCCAACTGGAGTCAGCGGAGGCGAGAGGATTTGAACCTCCGGTCCCCTTTGAGGGGGACAACTCATTAGCAGTGAGCCCCATTCGGCCGCTCTGGCACGCCTCCCTTTTGGACTTTTCGAGGGTACCCGACCCCGGTCCGGTCTCGCGGAACCGGCCATACTGTACACATTCGCGACATAAACTGTCGAAGTGACCGCCCGCCTGCGTCCCGAACTGGCCGGATTGCCAGTGTATGTGCCCGGCAAGAACGTGCCGGGCTCCATCAAACTGGCCAGCAACGAGACCGTGCACGGCCCGCTGCCCAGCGTGCATGCGGCGATCGAGCGTGCCGTTGCCGTCGTCAACCGCTACCCGGACAACGCCAGCGTCGACCTCAAGGCGGCGCTGGCCATGCACCTGGGCCCCGACGTCGCCCCCGAACACATCGCAGTCGGTAGCGGTTCCGTCACCCTGTGCCAGCAGCTGGTGCAAATCACCGCATCCGCCGGCGACGAGGTGATGATGGGCTGGCGCAGCTTCGAGTGCTACCTGCCCATCGTCCAGGTGTCCGGCGCCACCGCGGTCAAAGTGCCGTTGACCGACCACACCCACGACCTCGACGCCATGCTCGCCGCGATCACCGACCGCACCCGGCTGATCTTCGTCTGCAACCCGAACAATCCGACGTCGACGGTGGTCGATCCCGAAGCCCTGAGGCGTTTCGTCGAGGCCGTGCCGCCGCACATCCTGATCGCCATCGACGAGGCCTACGTCGAATACATCCGCGACGGCATGCTGCCCAACAGCCTCGATCTGGCCCTCAACCGCAGCAATGTCGTTGTGCTGCGGACCTTTTCGAAGGCCTACGGACTGGCGGGCCTGCGCGTCGGGTATGCGGTCAGCCACCCCGACCTGATCACCGCACTCGACAAGGTCGTCATGCCGTTCGCGGTGACGAACGTCGCGCAGGCGGCCGCGATCGCCTCGCTGGAGGCGTCCGGCGAACTGATGGCCCGCACCGACGCGCTGGTCGCCGAGCGGACCCGGGTCACCGCCGAGCTGCGCGGCGCCGGGTTCACCCTGCCGCCGTCGCAGGCCAACTTCGTCTGGCTGCCGCTGGGCGCCCGGACCGAGGACTTCACCGAGCAGGCCGCCAACGCGCGGCTGGTGGTGCGACCGTTCGCCGGCGAGGGGGTGCGCGTCACCATCGGTGCGGTGGAGGAGAATGACGCGCTGCTGCAATTCGCCTGCGACTGGATTTCCCGCACCGAACCGTAAGGAGTCGTCCGTTGAACTTGGCGCGCAAACTGTTCACCGAGTTCAAGGAGCGTGACGGCGACATTCCCGACGCCGAACTCGACGACTTCTGGGCGGGGCTCGAGCCCGCGACCATCGAGGGCATGCTCGGCGAGTGGAAGGGCGGCGAGTTCCGCACCGGCCACCGGATGAACGGTCAGCTGGAGAAGGCCGGCTGGTTCGGCAAGACCTTCAAATCGGTCCGCGACGTGCAGCCGCTGGTCTGCCTCGACGCCGACGGCAACAAGTTCTCCAACGTCGAGATGGGCAAGGGCGAGGCCAGCCTGTGGCTGGAAGAGTTCCGCGGCGAGGTCACCGCGACGATGGTCTATGACGGCCAGCCCGTGCACGACCACTTCAAGAAGATCGACGACGACGCCGTGATGGGCATCATGAACGGCAAGGGCGTCCGGGATAACGGCCGGTATTACTACTTCTACCTGGAGCGGGTGTAGCAGCTCGACCAGCGTGCGTCTACGGCTTTGAGTGTGTAGCCAGGGCGGGGATCCGGGCCGAAATGCGCCGTGAGCGCACTCCCAAAGCCCTCATCGCACACGCGATGGACACGCGATGGGCGCGATGGGCGCGCGATATGGGCGTGATGGCCGCACACCGGCCCGAATTACCGCGCCGGGTCGCGGCCGGTGAAGGCGACCAACCGCTCGAGCGCGCCGGCGTCCTCGGGCACGTCGACCGGGTCGTCGAAGCCGGCGCCACCGCGGAACTCGGGCCGGATGATGTTGCGGGCCAGCCCCAGCACGTACTCGGACAGCGGCTCGGGCGCGTTCACCTCGTGTCCCACCGCGGCGGCGTAATCCCAAGCGTGGACCAGGAATTCGATCGACAGGACGCCGCACGCGCCCTTGGCGGGCATCTCCCCTTTGCCGAACGGCACCGACCCGTCCAGGCCGTGCCGATGCCAGGCGTCCAGCGCGGGCCGGGCCGCCGCGACCACCCGCCGTTCCACCGAATCACCGTCGTCGGCTTCGGGGATCTCCGCGCCGACCATGCCGCCCAGCGCGGTGATCGACTTCAACAGGTGATCGGTCAACTGCGCCACGTCGAACTCCGCGCACGGCGTCTGGCGGGACAGGTCGTCGGCGGCGATGGTGTGCAGCACCCGCTGCAGCACCCCGAGGGTGTCCTCGGCGCTGTGCAGTTCGTCGGTGGGCGGGGAATGCGGGCCGGGCCGCAAATCAGGAGCCATATTTGCCACGCTACGGTCTCGATATGGCGCAAGCATACGAATCCGTCACGGTGGAAACGAAAGATCACGTCGCCCAGGTGACGCTGATCGGGCCGGGCAAGGGCAACGCGATGGGCCCGGCGTTCTGGTCGGAGATGCCGGAGCTGTTCGCGGCGCTGGACGCCGACCCCGAGGTGCGGGCGATCGTGCTGACCGGTTCGGGCAAGAACTTCAGCTACGGCCTGGACGTGCCCACGATGGGTGGGTCGTTCACCCCGCTGCTGTCCGGGGACGCGCTGGCCGGCCCCCGCGCGGTGTTCCACCGCGAGGTCAAACGGATGCAGGGCGCGATCACCGCGGTCGCGGACTGCCGCACCCCGACCATCGCGTCGGTGCATGGCTGGTGCATCGGCGGCGGCGTCGACCTCATCTCGGCGGTCGACATCCGCTACGCCAGCGCCGACGCCAAATTCTCGGTGCGCGAGGTCAAGCTCGCCATCGTCGCCGACGTGGGCAGCCTGGCCCGCCTGCCGATGATCCTGGGCGACGGCCACCTGCGCGAGCTGGCGCTGACCGGCAAGGACATCGACGCGGCCCGCGCGGAGAAGATCGGCCTGGTCAACGACGTGTACGCCGACGCTGACGCCACGCTGGCCGCCGCGCACGCCACCGCCGCCGAGATCGCCGCCAACCCGCCGCTGACCGTCCACGGCGTCAAGGACGTCCTCGACCAGCAGCGTGCCGCGGCCGTGTCGGAGAGCCTGCGCTACGTCGCCGCCTGGAACGCGGCCTTCCTACCGTCCAAGGACCTGACCGAGGGCATCGCGGCGACATTCGAGAAGCGCCCGCCGCAGTTCACCGGCGAGTGAGCCGCCGACACGTACCCTCGCTGAGGTGACATCAGACGGGAGAATCCGCGTCCCGGCCGACTTGGACGCCGTGACGACGATCGGCGACGAAGACCACTCCGAGATCGACGGCGCCGCCGTCGACCGGATCTGGGCGGCCGCGCGGCACTGGTATGCGGCCGGCTTTCACCCCGCCATCCAGCTGTGCCTCCGCCACAACGGGCGCGTCGTGCTCAACCGGGCGATCGGCCACGGCTGGGGCAACGCCCCGACCGACCCGCCAGACGCCGAGAAGATCCGCGTCACACCGGACACGCCGTTCTGCGTGTACTCCGCGGCCAAGGGGATGGCGGCGACCGTGGTGCACATGCTCGTCGAGCGCGGGGTGTTTTCGCTCGACGACCGCGTCTGCGATTACATCCCCACGTTCACCAGCCACGGCAAGGACCGGATCACCATCCGCCACGTCATGACGCACAGCGCCGGGCTGCCCTTCCCCACCGGACCCAAGCCGGACGTCCGACGCGCGGACGACCATGAGTACGCGCAGCAGAAGCTGAGCGAGCTGCGCCCCCTGTACCGGCCGGGGTTGGTGCACATCTACCACGCGCTCACCTGGGGTCCGCTCGTTCGCGAGATCGTCTACGCCGCCACCGGCAAGGAGATCCGCGAGATTTTGGCGACCGAGATCCTCGACCCGCTCGGCTTCCGGTGGACCAACTTCGGCGTCGCCAAGGAGGACCTGCCCTTGGTCGCCCCGAGTCACGCGACCGGCCGACCGTTGCCGCCGGTGGTCGCGCAGATCTTCCGCAAGGCGATCGGCGGGACGGTGCACGAGCAGATCCCCATCACCAACACCCCGCTCTTCCTCACCACGATCATCCCGTCGTCCAACACGGTGTCGACCGCCAACGAGATGTCCAGGTTCGCCGAAATCTGGCGCCGCGGCGGCACTCTCGACGGGGTGCGGGTGGTCAGCCCCGAGACGATGTACGGCGCGGTCAAGGAATGCCGCCGGCTGCGACCGGATTTCGCCGTCGGGCTGCAACCCGCGCGGTGGGGCACCGGCTTCATCCTGGGCACCGACCGGTGGGGGCCGTTCGGGCGCCACGCGCCGCACGCCTTCGGCAACCTCGGCCTGGTCAACATCGCGATCTGGGCCGACCCGGCGCGCGGCCTGGCGGCCGGCGTGGTGAGCAGCGGCAAACCCGGCCGCGATCCGGAAGCCAAGCGCTACACCGCCCTGCTGGACAAGATCACCGCGGAGATCCCCGCCGGTTGAGGGCGCCCTCGGGTGGGAACACTGCCGCCATGGCTACCTACCGAGTGCTCAACCCGAAGGGCGACGTCGTCGCGACCAAGGACATCGAAAGCGCCGACAAGGCGCACGCGTGGTTCGCCGATGAGGCGGTCGAGGGCAACGAACTGGGCTGGCGCATGGAGGTCGAAGCCGACGGCGAATGGCGCTTCTTCGACGACAGCGAGGGCGACCGCAGCTACTAGCGTTTGCCCCCGACGAGTGGGCACCCGACACCAGCGGTGGCGGAGGGATTTGAACCCCCGGACGGTGTTAGCCGTCTCTCGCTTTCAAGGCGAGTGCATTAGGCCGCTCTGCCACGCCACCGCTGATTAGGGTAGCGGGACTCGGTAGCGTGGCCACCATGCGCGCAATCGTCGCCGAATCCCCCGACCAGCTTTCCTGGCAGGAGGTGCCGGACGCGTCCGCCGGCCCGGGCGAGGTGCTGATCAAGGTCGCCGCGGCGGGCGTGAACCGCGCCGACGTGCTGCAGGCCGCCGGCAAGTACCCCCCGCCGCCGGGCGCCAGCGAAATCATCGGCATGGAGGTGTCCGGCGTGATCGCCGAAACCGGTGACGGCGTCACGGGTTGGCAAGCGGGACAAGAGGTTTGCGCGCTGCTGGCCGGTGGCGGATACGCCGAGTACGTCGCCGTGCCCGCGGGTCAGGTGATGCCGATTCCCTCCGGTGTCGACCTCGTCGACGCGGCCGGGCTGCCGGAGGTGGCCTGCACGGTGTGGTCCAACCTGGTCCTGACCGCCCACCTGGGCAAGGGCCAGCTGCTGCTGATGCACGGCGGCGCCAGCGGCATCGGGACCCACGCGATTCAGGTCGCCCGCGCGCTGGGTGCGCGGGTGGCCGTCACGGCCGGTTCGGCCGAGAAGCTGGAGTTCTGCCGCGAGCTCGGCGCCGAGATCACCATCAACTACCGCGACGAGGATTTCGTCGAGCGGCTGCGGGAAAGCGGCGGCGCCGACGTGATTTTCGACATCATGGGCGCCGCCTACCTGGACCGCAACCTCGACGCCCTGGCCGTCGACGGGCAGCTGGTCATCATCGGGATGCAGGGCGGCATCAAGGGTGAGCTCAACATCGCCAAGCTGCTGATGAAGCGCGCCCGCGTCATCGGCACCACCCTGCGGGCGCGCCCGGTCACCGGGCCCAACAGCAAGACGGAGATCGTGCAGGCGGTGATCGGGTCGGTGTGGCCGATGATCGCCGAGGGCCGCGTCCGGCCCATCATCGGCGCCCGCCTGCCCATCCGAAAGGCCGGCGAGGCACACCAACAGCTGACGTCGAGCAAGGTGACCGGAAAGGTCGTGCTGACCGTCTAGGCCGCCGAGCGTGAACTGAGGGTGACGTTCCGCGGGTTTCGCCGCCGTGACGTCACGTTCGGCGAAAGGGGAGCGGCCGTCAGCCCAAAGACGCCAGCGCGCGCACCAACTGGTCGACCTCCGCCGTCGTCGAGTAGTGCGCCAGCCCGACGGTCACCGCGCCGCCGACGTCGTTGACGCCCAGCACGTCCAGGGCGCGGGAGTTCTCGCACGTGACGGCGAGGATCCCGTTGTCGGCCAACCGCTGCACCACCCGCTCGGCGGGTACCCCGTTCAACGCGAAACTGACGACGGGTATGCGCACCTCCGGCCGTCCGATGACCATCACCAGGGGCAACGACCGCAACGACACCATCAGATAGTCGAAGATCCGGTTCATGTACAGGCCGGCCGACTGCATCGACACCGAGAGGCGTTCGCGCCTGCTGCCGCGGGCCGACTCGTCGAGCGCCGCCAGATACTCGATGCTGGCGACCACGCCGGCCAGCAGACCGAATTGGTGCGCACCGATCTCGAGGCGCGCCGCCCCGGTGTCCTTGGGGTCCGTCGATATCGAGCCGAACGAGTTGAGCAGCGCCGGGTCGCGGAACACCACCGCGCCGATCGGCGGGCCGCCCCACGCCAGCGCGTTCACCGCCACCACGTCGGCATCGGTTTCCTTCACGTCGAGCAGGCGGTAGGGCGCGGCGGCGGAATGGTCGACGACCACCAACCCGCCGACGTCGTGCACCAGCTTGGTCATCGCCCGCAGGTCGGTGACCGTGCCCAGCGCCGCGGACGCCGATGAGACGGCCACCAGCCGGGTCGACTTGCCGATCAAGCCCTCCCACTGCCAGGTCGGCAGCTCGCCGGTCTCGATGTCGATCTCGGCCCACTTCACCTTGGCGCCGTAGCGGTGCGCCGCCCGCAGCCACGGGGCGATGTTCGCTTCGTCGTCGAGGCGGCTGACGATCACCTCGTAGCCCAGCCCGGCCCGCGAGGACGACGTCTCGGCCAGCGCCGACAACAGGATCGCGCGGTCGGCGCCGAGCACCACCCCCGCCGGGTCGACGTTGAAGAGGTCGGCCACCGCGGCCCGCGCGGCCTCCAGGATCGCGGCGCTGCGCTGCGCCGACGGGTGCGCACCCACCGCGGTGGCGCTGGACCGGCGGAACGCCGTGGAGACCGTGGTCGCGACGGAATCGGGGATCAGCATCCCGGTCGGTGCGTCGAAGTGCACCCACCCGTCACCCAGCGACGGATGCAGTCCGCGCACCCGGGCGACGTCGTAAGCCATGCCAGCCACCTTAGAGCTTCCGCTTCTCCGCGAAACTGTGACGGTAGCGGGTGCCCGGAGACGCTCGAGCCGTTCCAGCGTGCCGGTGGCTTCGAAGAGGCAGGACACCCGGCCAGCCATACTAGTCGAGTGGGCCTCTGGTTCGGAACGCTGATCGCATTGTTCTTGCTGATAGCGCCCGGGGCGGTCATCGCGCGAATCAGTCAGCTGAGTTGGCCCATCGCCGTCGCGGTCGGCCCGGCGCTGACCTACGGCGCCATCGCGCTGGCGATCATCCCGTTCGGCGCCGTCGGAATCCCGTGGAACGGCTGGACCGCGCTGGCCACGCTGATCGTGGTGTGCCTGGCGATGACGGTCCTGCAGCTGCTGCTCGGCCGCTTCCGCGACACCGAGGCCGAGGCGCGCGGGATCGGCCGGTTGCCGGCGCTGACCGTGGCGGCCGGGGTGCTGCTGGGTGCGCTGTTGATCATGTGGGCGGCCTACCGCGGCCTGGCCGCCCACTGGCAGACGGTGCCGAGCACGTGGGACGCCGTCTGGCACGCCAACGAGGTGCGGTTCATCCTGGACACCGGGCAGGCGTCGTCCACCCACATGGGCGAGCTGCGCAACGTCGAGACGCATCAGACGCTGTACTACCCGTCGGTGTTCCACGCGTGGGTGGCGGTGTTCTGTCAGCTCACCGGGGCGGCGCCCACGACCGGCTACACGGTGAGCTCGGTGGCGGCCTCGGTGTGGCTGTTCCCCGCCGGCGCGGCGATGCTGACCTGGAAGCTGCTGCGGGGGCGCTGGGGGGAATGGCGCACCGCCGCGGCGGCCGCCACCACCGCCGCGCTCTCCGTTTCGTTCACCTCCCTGCCCTACGTCGAGTTCGGCGTCGCCGCGATGCCCAACCTGGCCGCCTACGGCGTCGTCGTCCCCACCTTCGTGCTGATCGCCTCGACGCTGCGGCACCGCGACCGGATCCCCTTAGCGGTGCTGGCCTTCGTCGGGCTGATGTCCGTGCACCTGACCGGCGGGTTCATCGTCGTGCTGTTCCTGGTGGCCTGGTGGTTGCTGGACGTGCTGTGGAATCCGGTGCGCGGGCGGCTCGCCGACGCAATGACGCTCGCCGGCGTGACGGTGACCACCGCGCTGATCCTGCTGCCGCAGTTCATCAGCGTCCGCCAGCAGGAAGACATCATCGCCGGGCACTCATTCCTGACCAAGCTCAGCAAGAAGCGGGGGGTGTGGGATGCCGTCTTCCAGCACTCGCGTCATCTCAACGACTTCCCGTACCAGTACGGGCTGATGACGCTGGCGATCGTCGGCGGAATCATCTTCGCCTACAAGAGGATCTGGTGGCCGCTGGCGGTGTGGCTGTTGCTCGTGGTGGTCGACGTCGACGCGGGAACACCGCTCGGCGGCCCGCTCGGCGCGGTGGCCGGCGCGTTCGGGGAGTTTTTCTACAAGGACCCGCGCCGCATTTCGGCCGCCATCACGCTGCTGCTCGAGCCGATGGCCGGTGTCGCATTGTTCTTGATCGTCATGGTGGTGATGGCCGGCGCCCGACGAGTCGCCGGCCGATTCAAACCCTTGCCGGCGCCGGCCTGGACCGCGGCCACCGCGGTCCTGCTGGTGGCCACGACCGTGTTCACCGCCCGCCACTACTTCTATCGGCACCTGGTCCTGTTCGGCGACAAGTACGACTCGGTGATGATCGACCAGCGCGACCTGATGGCCATGGCCTATCTGTCCAAGCTGCCCGGGGCGCACACCACCGTGATCGGCAACGCCAACACCGACGGCACGGCGTGGATGTACGCCGTCGCCGACCTGCACCCGCTTTGGACCCACTACGACTACCCGCAGCAAATGGGCCCCGGCCCCAACCGCTACATCTTCTGGGCCGGCGCCCGCAAGGGTGAGTCCGATCCCCGGGTGGTCGAGGCGATCAAAGCGCTCAATATCCGGTACATCTACACGAGCATGCCGACGGTCCGGGGCTTCGCCGTACCCGACGGACTAGTGTCACTGGATAAATCGAAGTCGTGGGCGCTGATCTACGACAACGGTGGAGCCCGAATCTACGAATGGCGCGGAAACGACGGCGCGGCGCCGCACTCTTAGTGCGCAAAGGATGGTGATGGATGAGTACCGGCAACGACGACGATGGCATTGAGATCATCGGCGGCGTCGACCCGCGGATCATGGCGGTGGCGGAGGATGACTCCGACGAGCGCTCACTGACCGATCTGGTCGAGCAGCCGGCCAAGGTGATGCGCATCGGAACGATGATCAAGCAACTGCTCGAGGAGGTCCGCGCCGCACCCCTCGACGAGGCCAGCCGCAACCGGCTGCGCGAGATCCACGCGACCAGCATCCGCGAACTGGAAGAGGGCCTGGCGCCGGAACTTCGCGAAGAGCTCGACCGCCTCACCCTGCCGTTCAACGAGGACGCGGCGCCGTCCGACGCCGAATTGCGCATCGCCCAGGCGCAGCTGGTCGGCTGGCTGGAGGGCCTGTTCCATGGCATCCAGACGGCGCTGTTCGCGCAGCAGATGGCCGCCCGCGCGCAGCTGGAGAAGATGCGTCAGGGCGCGCTGCCCCCGGGCATCGGCAAGCCCGGCGGATCCGGGCACGGTCAGTACCTGTAAAGCGAAGCACGGTGGCGGGTCCTCACATCGAGACGCACAACGCGTGGGTGGAATTTCCCATTTTCGACGCGAAGTCGCGCTCGCTGAAGAAAGCCTTCCTGGGCAAGGCGGGCGGCACCATCGGCCGCAACGCGTCCAACGTGGTCGTCGTCGAGGCGCTGCGCGACATCACCATGTCGCTCGAGCTGGGTGACCGGGTCGGGCTGGTCGGCCACAACGGCGCGGGGAAATCGACTCTGCTGCGCCTACTTTCGGGGATCTACGAGCCCACCCGCGGCTGGGCGCAGGTCACCGGCCGGGTCGCACCGGTCTTCGACCTCGGAGTCGGCATGGACCCCGAGATCTCTGGCTACGAGAACATCATCATCCGCGGGCTGTTCCTGGGGCAGACCCGCAAGCAGATGCTGGCCAAGGTCGACGAGATCGCCGAGTTCACCGAGTTGGGCGACTACCTGTCGATGCCGCTGCGCACGTACTCGACCGGCATGCGGGTGCGGCTCGCCATGGGCGTGGTCACCAGCATCGACCCCGAGATCCTGCTGCTCGACGAGGGCATCGGCGCGGTGGACGCCGACTTCTTGAAGAAGGCCCAGTCCCGGTTGCAGGGCTTGGTCGAGCGGTCCGGAATCCTGGTATTCGCCAGCCATTCCAACGAATTCCTCGCCCGCCTCTGTAAGACGGCGATGTGGATCGACCACGGCGTGATCCGCCAGTCCGGCGGCATCGAAGACGTGGTGCGCGCCTACGAGGGTGAGGACGCGGCCCGGCACGTACGCGAGGTGCTGGCCGAGACGGCCGCAGAAAAGCCGCTGGCGCAAAGAGCATCCGGGGATGAGTGAGTCCGTCGTCGCCGTCGTCGTCACCCACCGGCGCCCCGACGAGCTGGCCAAGTCGCTGGGCACCCTGAGCAGCCAGACCAGGTTGCCCGATCACCTGATCATCGTCGATAACGACGGGTGCGGCGACGGCCGGGTCCGCGACCTGGTCGCCGGCCAGCCGATCCCGACCAGCTACCTGGCCTCCCGCCGAAACCTCGGCGGCGCAGGCGGTTTCGCGCTGGGCATGTTGCACGCGTTGGCGCAGGGGGCCGACTGGGTGTGGCTGGCCGACGACGACGGGCGGCCGCAGGACTCGCACGTGCTGGCCACCCTGCTGGCGTGCGCGCAGAAGCACGGCCTGGCCGAGGTGTCACCGATGGTGTGCAACCTCGACGACCCCGAGCGGCTCGCGTTCCCGCTGCGCCGCGGGCTGGTATGGCGCAGGCGCGCAAGCGAATTGCGCACCGAGCCCGGGCAGGACCTGCTGCCCGGCATCGCGTCGCTGTTCAACGGCGCGTTGTTCCGGGCGTCCACGCTCGAAGCGATCGGCGTCCCCGACCTGCGGCTGTTCATCCGCGGCGACGAGGTCGAGATGCATCGGCGACTGGTGCGGTCGGGCCTACCGTTCGGCACCTGCCTGGACGCGATCTACTTGCACCCCTGCGGGTCCGCGGAATTCCGGCCGATCCTGGGCGGCCGCATGCACACCCAGTACCCCGACGACCCGACCAAGCGGTTCTACACCTATCGCAACCGCGGCTACCTGTTGTCCCAGCCGGGGCTGCGCAAGCTGCAGGTGCAGGAGTGGGTGCGGTTCGGCTGGTACTTTCTGCTGACCCGCCGCGACCCCAGGGGCCTGGCGGAGTGGATTCGGTTGCGCCGCTTGGGCCGTCGGGAGCAGTTCGGCGGGTCGCCACCATCGAGTCCGGGAGGCACGCAATGACGTTTCTGGACGCCGCTGCCCAGTCGCGGACCTTCACCCGCGCCCGGGGCGATCTGGTCGCGGGCTTCCGCCGGCACGAGTTGTGGCTGCACCTGGGCTGGCAGGACATCAAGCAGCGCTACCGCCGCTCGGTGCTGGGGCCGTTCTGGATCACCATCGCGACCGGCACCACCGCCGTCGCGATGGGCGGCTTGTACTCCAAGCTCTTTCACCTCGAGCTGTCCGTGCACCTGCCCTACGTGACGCTCGGCCTGATCATCTGGAACCTCATCAACGCGGCCATTCTGGAGGGCGCCGACGTCTTCGTCGCCAACGAGGGTCTGATCAAGCAACTCCCCACCCCGCTGTCGGTGCACGTGTACCGCCTGGTGTGGCGGCAGATGATCTTGTTCGCGCACAACATCGTCATCTACGTCGTCATCGCGATGATCTATCCGAAGCCGTGGTCGTGGGCGGACCTGTCGGTGATCCCGGCGCTGGCGTTGATCGTGCTGAATTGCATTTGGGTGTCACTGTGTTTCGGCATCCTGGCCACCCGCTACCGCGACATCGGGCCGCTGCTGTTCTCGGTGGTGCAGCTGTTGTTCTTCATGACGCCGATCATCTGGAACGACGACACGCTGCGGCAGCAGGGCGCGGGCCGGTGGTCGAAGATCGTCGAGCTCAACCCGCTGCTGCACTATCTCGACATCGTGCGCGCGCCGCTGCTCGGCGCCCATCAGGAGTTGCGGCACTGGGCCGTGGTGGCGGTGCTCACCGTGGTCGGCTGGTTGTTGGCGGCGGTCGCGATGCGGCAATACCGGGCCCGGGTGCCGTACTGGGTCTAGCTCACATGAGCGGCGGGCCGGGATCGAGCCAGGCGAGCGAATCATCGATCTGCCCTTTGTATTGCGGGCAGTAGGCGGACACCGAAAGGCCGACGAAGAACCCGGCCTGTCGCGCCGTCAGACTGGTGTCTTTCATCACCTTCATCGCGAGCAGGCTCGACCGCTGGTTGTTGTCCAGCCCGGCGCACACCGAGCGGGCCATCGAGATCGCGGTGCCCGGGTCGTTGATGACGATCCCGTTGTCGGCGAGGGCCCCGAGGAAGGCATCGTCGGGTGGATCCGCCGCGGCCGGGGCGGCAGAAAGCAGCGCGGCGCACAGCGGGGCCGCCACGACTGTCGACCACTTCACCGGACCGACGTTCATGTCATCAACGATAGGCCTCCAAGGATCCTTTGAGGATCCCGCAAGGAGCGCGACAGAGGCTGCGGTCCATGGGCAACACCATCTACCTCGACGGCGCCCGCGTGGCCACGATGCACCGCGCCGACGCCCCGCTGGGCCGCACGGCCCGGTTCCACCTGCGCAAGTTGTTCGACAACTTGCCCTGCTGCCACCGCTCGTGGGCCAACCAAGGCAAACGCTTCTTCCTGCACGGCTTCGAGCGGGCCTTTGACATCGAATTCGCCTGCGCCGAAACCGAACCCGAAACCGAGGCGGTGATCGACGAGGGCACCCTCGACGAGGTCAAGACGGCGCTGCGCGACCAGTTCGACCACACCACGCTGATCGCCGTCGACGACCCCCAGCGCGACCTGTTCGAGTTGCTGGCCGACCGGGGCGTCATCGACCTGCGGATCATGGACGACACCGGGATGGCCGGCACGGCCGCCTGGACCTTCGAGACGGTCGAACGCATCGTCGAGCGGGCGACCGGCGGCCGCGTCTGGGTATCGCGGATCAAGGCGCGCGAGAGCCGCAACAACGTCGTCACCCTGACGGCGGGACCCGTTTAGAACGAAACACGACGCTCGCAATGCCGATGCGGGAGTATGCGTTCGTGAGCGACGCCTCGGCAATCGGCTGCGTTGGGACGTTGACCGTGGCAACCCGTGGCGACCGCGGCGCCGGGGAGGTACTGGTCACCGTGCGCGGCGCCAAGGAGGCCTTCCTGGCGTGGTCCGACGAGCCGCTGCCGAAGGGCGCCGAGGTGCTGGTGGTGGAGGTCAGGGAAGCCCGGACGGTGGTCGTCGAACCCTGGCACGGCCTCGCCTGATCTGAATTGACCGCCCGGATCGTCCGGGATACAACAGCGAAACCCAAAAGGAGTCCCCATGCTCGGTTACAAGGTGCCCTCCCCCGACGAGGCGATGCTGATCTCGGGCGGCCGAAGCAAGAGCAACGCCCCATTTCGCGTCGTGACCGGCCACGGCGCCTTCATCATGCCGTTCTTCCGCAAGGCCCGCTTCCTCACGCTGGCGATGTGTGAGGCCGAGGTGGCCGAGAAATGCGTGACCCAGCAGGGCATCACGCTCAACGTCCGGGCGGTGATCGCGTTCAAGGTTGGCAACGACACCGAAAGCATCATCAGCGCCGCCCAGCGATTCCTGTCCGAACAGGATCAGATGTCCGTGCTGACGGGCCGCATCTTCGCCGGCCACCTGCGGTCGATCATCGGCTCGATGACCGTCGAGCAGATCATCCGGGAACGCCAGAAACTGGCGACCGAGGTGCTCGACGGCTCCAAGGAGGAGATGGCCCGCATCGGGCTCACCGTCGACGCGCTGCAGATCCAATCCATCGACGACGACGGGCTCGGCTACATCAACGCGATGTCGGCGCCGCACAACGCGGCCATCCAGCAGCAGGCCCAGATCGCCCAGGCCCAGGCGAATCAGGCGGCCGCCGAAGCCGAGCAGGAATCGCAGCGCAAGCAGGCGGAATTCGCCCGCGAGACCGCAATCGTCAAGGCGCAGTACAAGGCCGAGGTCGACAAGGCCCAGGCCGAGGCCGCGCAGGCGGGGCCGCTCGCCGAAGCCGAGGCCCAGCGCGAGGTGCTGCAGATGCGCACCGAGCTGGCCCAGCGCGCCGCCGAACTGCGCCAGCAGGAACTGGTTGCCGAGGTGGTCAAGCCCGCCGAGGCCGAAGCCGAACGCGTGCGGATCCTGGCCGTCGCCGACGCGGAGAAGATGAAGATCCAGGCCGAGGCCGCGGCGTCGCACAACCGGGTCGCGCTGGACAAGGCGCTGATCGATCAGCTGCCCGAGATCGTGGAGAAGGCGGCCCGGGGGCTCGCCAACGCGAACGTGACGGTGCTCAACGGCGCCGAGGGACTCACCGAGGTGGCCAGCGGGCTGGTGGCGCAGGGCCGGGCCATTTTCGACGCCCTGCGCGGCACC
Source organism: Mycobacterium sp. E3339 (assembly GCF_001666915.1). NCBI lineage: Bacteria > Bacillati > Actinomycetota > Actinomycetes > Mycobacteriales > Mycobacteriaceae > Mycobacterium > Mycobacterium sp. E3339. The sequence goes on from NZ_LZIZ01000077.1 coordinate 28,792, forward strand.
GTCGACTACTACGACGACGAAGCCGCCGCGCCGCCGCTCACCACGAACTCCGAATCAAGTAATTCGTGAATTCGCCTGTGCTGCAACACTAATCGCCACTGTAGGCGAGGTCGTCGGACAACACGTTGGACAGGTCGCCGAGATCCATGTCCAGCATCCCATTGTCCCGTTGAGACTGGATTCCCGAGAGACCCGACAGGCCCGAGGTCCCCGACAGGCCAGGTGAGGCCGCGCCGGCGACTGCCTCCGGCACCGGGCTCGGCGGGCCCGCCGGGCTGATGATCACCTGGCCGACGACGCCGTGGGTGGTGAAAGAGCCGCCCTGACCGATGGTGACCATTTCGTGGGGCCCGATAATCAGCGCGCCGCCCTGGTTTAGCGGCACGGTGGCCCCGGTGTGGACGATCAAATAGGAGCCGTCGTCGACCGTCAACGTCCCGCCGGTGACACTCATGACACCGGTGGGGTCGATGGTGACCACACCACCGGAGTTGATGGAGAATGCACCGGCGTCGTTGACCACGCCGCCGGGGCTGACGGTGAGCGTGCCGTTGTCGATCAACGCGCCGCCGTGGTCGATCGTCAGCGCCGCGCCCTCGGTGAAGGTGCCGCCGGAGTTGACGTTGATTGTGCCGCCGCTGCTGACTTCCATCGTGCCGCCGAAGTTACCCAGTGAGCCGCCGTGCTCGACGGTCAGCGTGCCGCCCGCATCGACCGTCGTGGTGCCGAAGTTACCGAGGAAGCTGCCGTCATCGACGGTGAGAGTGCCGCTGTCGGTCAGGGTTCCGCCCGAGAAGACTCCCAAGCTGCCGCCGTCGTTGACAGTGAGTGTGCCGTTGTCGACCAGGCTGCCGCCCGAGTAGACGGTCATGCTGCCGGAGTCGGTAAGGGTGCCGCCGCTGCTGACGGTGAGGGTGCCGTAGTCGTTCAGGGTGCTGCCGGGGCTCACGGTCAGTGTGCCCGCGTCGCTCAGGTTGCCCGTTTGAGTGATGGTCAGGGTGCCGTTGTCGGTCAGGGTGCCGCCCGAGTCGACCGTCAAGGGTCCGTAGTCGAACAGCGTGCCGCCCTGATCGACGGTCAGTGTGCCGCCGTTAGTGACCGTCATCGGATCGATGGTGTAGAGGTGCCCGCCGTTGTCGACGGTCAGCGTGCCGGAATCGGCAAGGGCCCCGTAGTTGGAGAAGACGCCACCGTTGTCGACGGTGACCGTGCCGCCGCTGTCGATGGTCATCGTCCCGCCGTTGACGACCTGGAACGTCCCGGCGTCGGTGAGCGTGCCGCCCGAGTTGACGGTCAAAGCGCCGTAGTCGACTACGTTGCCGCCGCTGTTGACCGTCAGCGTGCCGCCGTGACCGACCGTGACCGTCCCGCTGTCGGTCACGGTGCCGCCGACGGTGAGGCTGCCCGTGTCGGTGCCACCCGTACTCACGGTGAGGCCACCGCCGTTGCTCACGGTGAGGCTGCCGCCGCTGTCGACCGTGAGCGCGCCGCCTTGGGTGACCTGAACGGTGTTGCCGGACGGGACAGTCAACGCGCCGCTATTGGTGATCTCGAACGTCCCGCTGTCGGTAACGGTGTTGGTGCCCAAATTCAGGGTCATGCCCTCAGTGAACGTGCCGCCGTGCTCGACCGTGATCGCGTTGCCAGTGAACTGGAATATCTGGGTGCCGTTATTGAGCGTGAAAGCGCCCGAGTCGTTAATGGTGTTGCCGCTCACCTGAAGTAGCACCGAGCCGTTATTGAACGTCATAGCGCCCGAGTCGTTGATGGTTACGCCGATAGCCGAGAAATTGCCGCCGCTGTTGAAGACGATGGAGGCCGTGGTGTTGACGGTCAGGGGGTGGCCGGCGCTGACGAAGAGCTGGGCGCCGCTGTTGACGGTGATGGTGCCGCTATCGGTGATTGCGCCGCCGGGTTGGGCGCCCAGGACGCCGCCGAAGGTGCCATGGCCGCCGACGACGACCGTGCCGCCGTGGTTGACGGTCAGACTGCCGCCGCTGAACATTTCGAACTGGGTGCCGTCGTTGATGTCGACGAGGCCGCCGGAGTTGACGGTGAAACTGCCGTTGACATTGACGCTGCTGCTACTCAGGTTGGAGCCGGCGGTGAAGGTGCCGCTGTCGGTGACTGCACCGCCAGAATTGACGGTGAGGATGTTGCCGCCGTTCAGCGTCATGGTGCCGCCGCTGTTGACGTTGAGCGCGCCCCCGGAATTCACGGTGACGGTGGTGTTGGTGCCGCTCACGGTGAAGCTGCCGGTGTCGCCGGTGACGGTGGCATTGCTGACGTTGAGCGTGCCGCCGCCGTTGACGGTCAGGGTGCCGCTGGTATCGGTCAGGCTGCCGCCGCCGGTCACGGTCAGGCTGCCGGTGTCCCCGGCGGTCGTAGTGCTGACACTGAGCGTGCCGCCGTGGTTGACCGCAAGCGCCCCGCCGTCTGAAAGCGTGCCGCCACCGGTCACGGTCAGGCTGCCGGTGTCGGTGCCGACCCCCGTGCTCACGGTGAGGGTGCCGCCCTGGCCGACCGTGACTGTCCCGGCGTCGGACAACGTGCCACCACTGGTCACCGTCAGGCCACCCGTGTCGGCACCACCCTGGCTGATCGTCAGCGTGCCGCCGCTATTGACCGTGATGGTCCCGCTGTCGGACAGCGTGCCGCCGCCGCTCACCGTCAGACTGCCGGTGTCGGTACCACCCTGGCTGATCGTCAGCGTGGCGCCATGCTGGACCGTCAACGCGCCGGAGTCGGTCACCGTGCCGCCAGAGGTCACAGTCATGGCACTGTTGTCGCTGAACGCACCGCCGGACTGAATGGTCAACGAGCCGCCGTCGGTGACGTTGAAGCTGCTGTTGGCGAAGCCCACATAGCCGCCATTGTCGACAACCACCGAGCCGGAGTCGGTGATGGTGCCCGGGTTGCTGAGCAGGTAGCCGCCGTTCTCGACCGTGAAGGTGCCGCCATTGTCGATGGTCAGGGTGCCGGTGCCACTGCCCACCGAGAATGAGCCGGCGTCGTTGACAACCCCGCCGCTGGCCACGTCCAGCGTGCCGCCGGAGAGGGTAAGGGCACCACCATTCAGGTTGAGGGTGCCGGCGTCGGTGAAGGTGCCACCGGAATAGACGAAAACGCTGCCGCCGGTGTTATCGGTGATAGTGCCGCCGGTGTTGATGGCGACCGTGCCGAAGTCTTTCAGGAAGCCGCCAACGGTCAGGCTGCCCGTGTCGGTGCCACCCGTGCTCACGGTCAGCGTGCCGCCGTTGTTGACCGTGACCGTCCCCGCGTCGGACAACGAGCCCCCACTGGTGATCGTCAGGCTGCCGGTGTCCCCGGTAGTCGCGGTGCTGACGTTGAGGGTGCCGCCGGAATTGACGGTGAGAGTGCCCCCGTCGGACAGGCTGCCGCCGCCGGTCACCGTGAGGGTGCCGCTGTTGGCAGTGGTGGTGCCCACGGACAGCGTGCCGCCGGAGTTGACGGTGGTCGCCCCGCCGTCAGACAGGGTGCCGCCTCCGGTCACCGTCAGGCTGCCGGTATTGGTGCCACCCGTGCCGACGGTGAGAGTGCCGCCGTGGCCGACCGTGACCGTCCCGGCGTCGGACGCAGTGCCGCCGACCGTGAAGCTGCCGCTGTTGGTGCTGGCCGTGCCCACCGTGACCGCACCACCGTGGCTGACGGTGAGACTGCCGCCACTGTCGACAGTGAGCGCGCCGCCTTGGGTGACCGCGAGGGTGTTGCCGGACGGGATGGTGAGGGCACCGCCATTGCTGATTTCGACGGTCCCGCCGCTGGCACTGATGGTGGTGTTGGCCGGGAGGTTGAGGGTGATGCCGTTGGTGAACGTGCCGCCGCTATTGACCGTGATGGTGTTGGTGCCCAGGAGCTGCACGGAGGTACCGCTGTTGAGCGTGATCGCGCCGGAGTCGTTGACGGTGCTGGTGCTGAGGCCGAACTGGCCGCCGTTAAAGGTGAGGACGCCGGTGCTGTTGACGGTCACGGTGCCGCCGCCGGCGGCGAACTGTCCGCCGTTGACGGTGACGGTGCCGCTGTCGACCAGGCTGCCGCCGTTGAAGATGAGATTGCCGCCGGCGGCAGTGACCTGGCCGCCCTGGTTGACGGCGAGGGTGCCGCCGGTCCAGATATCGGCGTCGCAGCTGGAACTGAGGGTGAGGCTGCCGCCCTGGGTGACGGTGAGATTGCCGTAGACCTCCAGGCCACCCGCGGTGCCGGGCGCGCCGGTGGTGATAGCGCCGCCGTCGAAGGCCTGGCCGCCGGAGTCCACGGTGAGGGCGCCGAAGTTGAGGGCAACAGTGCCGCCGCTGTTGACGTTCAGGGTGCCGCCGCTGGTGACGGTGATGTCGCCCTCGCTGAATCCCACACCGCCGGTGAGCGTGCCGCCGCTGTTGACGTTGACCGTCCCGCTGTCGGTCAGGGTGGTGCCGCTCAGAGTGACGCTGCCGGTGTCACCGGTAACGGTGGCATTGCTGACGTTGAGCGTGCCGCCGCTGTTGACCGTGAAACTGCCGCCGGTGTCGGTCAGGTTGCCGCCGCCGGTCACCGTGAGGCTGCCGGTGTCCCCGGTGGTCGCTGTGCTGACGTTGAGGGCGCCGCCGCTGTTGACCGTGAGCGTCCCGCCGTCGGACACAGTGCCGCCGCCGGTAATGGTGAGGGTGCCGCTGTTGGCTGTGGTGGTGCCCACGGTCAGGACACCGCCGGAGTTGACGGTGACCGTGCCGCCGTTGACGGTAAGCGTGCCGCCGCCGGTCACCGAGAGGAAGCCGGTGTCGGCGCCGCCCGTACTCACCGTGAGCGCGCCGCCGGAGCTGACGGTCAGAGAGCCACTGTCGGTCAGGATGCCGCCGGAGCTGACGGTCAGAGTGCCGCTGTCGGTGACCACGCCGCCGGAGCTGATGGCCAGGGTGCCGGTGTCGGTGTAGCTGGCGTTCGCATCGATGATGAGCTGCCCGCCACTGGCGACGGTGAGCGTCTGGCCGGGCAGGGTGACGGCAGGATTGCCCGCGGTGACTTCGACGACTTGGCCGTTCAGGATCGTGCCCTGAAGGTCGATCGGATCGACGCCGTTGATGATGACGTGGGTGATCGACAGCGGCGGCTGGGACGCGGCCGGCGCCACCGACTGCGTGGACGCCGCCGGGGCGGCCGATTGCGGCGAGGTGGCGGCGGGCGTGACCGACTGTGACGTCGCCGCGGGGGCAACCGATTGCGTGGAGGCGGTGGGCGTGACCGATTGTGACGTCGCCGCGGGCGCAGCCGACTGCGGCGTGGTCGCCATCGGGGTAACCGACTGCGTGGTCGACGTCGACGTGACGGACTGCGGCGTGGTCGCCATCGGCGTAACCGACTGCGTGGTCGTCGTCGGCGTGACGGACTGCTGCGAAACCGTCGGGGTGAGTTGTTGGGTCGCGATGGGCATGCCCAGCTGCTGGCTCTCCGCGGCCGAGCTCAGCTGCTGGGTCGCCGCGGTCGAGGTCAGTTGTTGCGTGTCCGTCGTCGGGGTCAGCTGCTGGGTCGCGATCGAGGTCAGCTGCTGTTGAATCACCGACTGCGTCTGGGATCCCGCGGTGTTCGCAGCGCTTTGGGCTACCGCGCCGCCCTGGGCGTTCTGGCCCGCCGGGTTGGTCGTCTGCGGCGGCTCGCTATACGACTGCAAGGCACTGGCGGCCGCCGAATCGACGGCATACCCGTACATCGCGACCGCATCCTGTACCCACATCGCCATGTACTCGGCCTCGGTCGCCGCGATCGCAGGCGTGTTCTGCCCGAAGAAGTTCGTTGCGATCAACGCCATCAGTTGCGCCCGGTTCTCGGCGATCAGCGGCGGCGGCACCGTCATCAGATATGCCGCCTCATACGCGGCAGCCGCCGCAAACGCCTGCGTGGCCGTGACCCCGGCCTGGGCGGCAGCGGCGGCCAACCATGCCACATAGGGTGCGGCCGCCACATTCATCGCCATCGACGACGGCCCAAACCAGAGCCCGGTCAAGCCCGTCAGTTCGGAGGAATAGCCCGCGGCCGCCGACTCCAGCTCTGCGGCTACCGCATCCCAGGCTGCCGCCGCGGCCAGCAGCGGGCCCGATCCGGGACCGGTGTACATCAGCCCGGAGTTGACCTCGGGGGGCAGCGACCCAAAGTCCATGGCCTGCTCTCTTCGAACAGTTCAGTGGGCCCCCGTAGCGAACGAAATCCTATCGCTGATTGGACGAAGTTCATAGAAAACTCACCAAAAGATTCCTTCGGTACGGAAACTGGAAACCTATTGACTTGCACGACAATTCGAAGCACGGCCAGGCATCGGACCCGAACGCGGCGGCTTTACTGAAATGCTCTGTGCCGCAAGGTCAATCGGCCGTGAGGGCCACGCGGCGCTGTCGGATTCCCGGGGTTCCCGCCGGACCCGGGCAAGCCAGCGCGCCCGGTGGACCGCCGTCGACGAAATCTCCACGACGCACAGCGACGGACGCCCGGGTGTGTGAGCCGGCGAAACGGCGCCCCCGGACCCTGCCCGGTCGGCCTCGGGGGTTTCTCAGGAAAGCGTGTACGCGGATATGCGGCGTATGAATGAATAATTGGCGAACCAACTGGCCGCAGGCGAAAGGTCGACGGAAGTGGCTAAGAAAGCCCAATCAGTGGCGGACGCGGCGAAAGAGAGCCTGGCCGCGGAGCTCGACCGGCTGCGGCAGCGGCGCGACCGCCTCGAGGTAGAGGTCCGCAACGACCGTGGCATGGTGGGCGATCACGGCGACGCCGCCGAGGCGATCCAGCGCGCCGAGGAGCTGGTGGGGCTCAGCGACCGGATCAACGAGCTGGACCGCCGGCTGCGCACCGGACCGTCCGACCCCGACGCCTCGGAGACGCTGCCCGGTGGCACCGAGGTGACCCTGCGCTTCTCCGACGGCGAAGTGGTCACCATGCACGTGATCTCGATCGTGGAAGAGACGCCCGTGGGTCGGGAAGGCGAGACGCTGACCGCGCGCAGCCCCCTGGCCCAGGCGTTGGCCGGACACAAGGCGGGCGACACGGTGACCTACTCCACGCCGCAGGGCGAGGATCAGGTCGAGCTGATAGCGGTCAAGCTGCCCCGCTAAAGCGTCCCGTAGCGTCCCCGGCGCAGCCCGCCGGCCCGGATAGACTCCCCCCGATGGTTGCCCCGCCGCCCGATGCCGCACCGCCCAGCCCGCAGTTGAGCCTGACGACTCAGGTGATGCGTTTCGTCGTCACCGGCGGCCTGGCCGGGATCGTCGACTTCGGCCTGTACCTGGCGCTGTACAAAGCGGTGGGCGTCCAGGTCGACCTGGCCAAGGCGACCAGCTTCGTCGTCGGCACCATCACCGCCTACCTGATCAACCGCCGGTGGACGTTCCAGGCGGCGCCCAGCACCGCGCGTTTCGTCGCGGTGATGATCCTCTACGGCATCACCTTCGCCGTGCAGGTCGGGCTGAACCACCTGTGCCTTGCGCTAATGCACTATCGCGGGTGGGCGATACCCGTCGCGTTCGTGATCGCGCAGGGCACCGCGACGGTGATCAACTTCGTCGTGCAGCGAGCCGTTATCTTCCGCATCCGCTGAGCCACCTGCGCACGGCGGTCTTGCCCGCCTCCTCCTCGGGACGCAAGCGTCCCGCATCGTCGCGCGGGCAGGCGGTAGCCTCTTTGACGATGTTGAGCACCGACCTTGGAACCACCCCCACCCGGCTGACCGGCTTCGGCCGCACCGCGCCGTCGGTGGCCGAGGTGCTCTCGACCCGCGATCCGGAGGTGATCGCCAAGGCCGTCGCGCGGGTGGCCGAGTCCGGCGGCCCGAACGGGCGGGGCGTCATCGCCCGCGGGCTGGGCCGGTCCTACGGGGACAACGCCCAGAACGGGGGCGGCCTGGTGATCGACATGACCGGGCTCAATCGCATCCACTCGATCAGCGCCGACACCCGGCTGGTCGATGTCGACGCAGGGGTGAGCCTGGACCAGCTGATGAAGGCGGCGCTGCCCTTCGGGCTGTGGGTTCCGGTGCTGCCGGGCACCCGTCAGGTCACCGTCGGCGGCGCGATCGCCTGCGACATCCACGGCAAGAACCATCACAGCGCGGGCAGCTTCGGCAACCACGTCCGCTCGATGGACCTGCTGATGGCCGACGGCACCATCCGCACCATCACCCCCGACGGCCCGGACGCCTCGGACGCCGAGCTGTTCTGGGTCACGGTCGGCGGCAACGGCCTGACCGGGATCGTGCTGCGCGCGACCATCGAGATGACACCCACGGAGACGGCCTATTTCATCGCCGACGGCGTCGCCACCAAGGACCTCGACGAGACGGTCGCGGTCCACCTCGACGGCAGCGAGGCCAACTACACCTACTCGAGCGCCTGGTTCGACCTGATCAGTCCGCCGCCCAAGCTAGGCCGGGCCGCGGTCAGCCGGGGCAGCCTGGCGAAGCTGGACCAATTGCCGGCGAAGCTGGCCAAGAATCCGCTGAAATTCGATGCGCCGCAACTGTTGACGGTGCCGAACGTGTTTCCGGTCAGCGCGATGAACAAGCTGTCGTTCATGGCCATCGGCGAGGTGTACTACCGGCTGGGCGGCACCTATTCCGGCAAGGTCATGAACCTGTCGCAGTTCTACCACATGCTCGACCTGGTCAGCGGATGGAATAATGCCTACGGCCCAATGGGTTTCGCCCAGCACCAGTTCCTAGTTCCGCCGGACGCGATGGACGAATTCAAGGCCATCATCCGCTGGATCCAGACCAGCGGCCACTACTCGGCGTTGAACGTTTTCAAACTGTTCGGCCCGGGCAACCGCGCGCCCCTGAGCTTTCCGATGGCCGGGTGGAACGTGGCGATGGACTTCCCCAACAAGCCGGGGATCAACGAGTTCCTCAACGAACTCGACCGGCGCGTGCTGCAATTCGGTGGCCGGGTCTACACGGCCAAGGATTCTCGTGCCAGCGCCGAAACCTTTCACGCCATGTACCCGCGCATCGACGAGTGGATCGCGGTGCGCCGCAAGGTGGATCCCTCGGGGGTGTTCGCCTCGGACATGGCCCGACGTTTGGAGCTGTTGTAAATGGTGCTCGACGCTGTGGGTAACCCGCAGACCATCCTGCTGCTCGGCGGTACCTCGGAGATCGGGCTGGCCATCTGCGAGCGTTACCTGCAGAACGCGCACGCCCGGATCGTGCTGGCCGCCATGCCCGATGACCCGGGCCGCGACGCCGCAGTCGCCCAGATGAAGGCCGCGGGCGCGCGGTCGGTGGAGCTGATCGACTTCGAAGCCACCGACCCCGACAGCCACCCGAAGATGATCGAGGAGGCGTTCGCCCACGGCGACGTCGACGTGGCCATCGTCGCCTTCGGGATTCTCGGGGACGCCGAAGAGCTGTGGCAAGACCAGCGGAAAGCCGTGCTCGCCGCCGAAATCAATTACACCGCAGCGGTTTCGGTGGGAGTGCTGCTCGGCGAGAAGATGCGGGCCCAGGGCTTCGGCCAGATCATCGCGATGAGCTCGGCCGCGGGGGAACGGGTGCGGCGGTCCAACTTCGTCTACGGCTCCACCAAGGCGGGACTGGACGGCTTTTACCTCGGACTCGGAGAAGCCCTGCGCGAGTACGGGGTTCGCGTCCTGGTGATCCGCCCCGGCCAGGTCCGCACCCGGATGAGCGCGCACGTCAAGGAAGCGCCGCTGACCGTCGACAAGGAGTACGTCGCCAACCTCGCGGTCACCTCGGCCGCAAAGGGTAAGGAATTGGTTTGGGCGCCAGGAGCATTCCGGTACGTGATGATGGTGTTGCGACACATCCCGCGGCCCATCTTCCGCAAGCTGCCCATCTGATCATGCGTAACGCCCTGGCCAGCCTAGGCCAGATGTTCGTGGCGGTGGCGGTGGCCGTCGTCGTCGCCGTGGTCTCGCTGACCGCGATCTCCCGGGTGCAGTGGCCCGCCTTCCCGTCGTCCAACCAGCTGCACGCGCTCACCACGGTGGGACAGGTGGGCTGCCTGGCCGGTCTGGTAGCCGCGGGTTGGGCATGGCGACGGTGGCGCCGGCCCGCGCAGCTGGCCGGGCTGGTGTTCGTGTCGGCGTTCACCGTGGTGACCCTAGGCATGCCGCTGGGCGCGACCAAGCTGTACCTGTTCGGCGTCTCCGTCGATCAGCAGTTCCGCACCGAGTACCTGACCCGGCTGGCCGACAGTCCGGCCCTGCGCGACATGACCTACATCGGGCTGCCGCCGTTCTACCCGCCGGGCTGGTTCTGGATCGGCGGGCGGGCCGCGGCGCTGAGCGGAACGCCGGCCTGGGAGGTGTACAAGCCCTGGGCCGTCACCTCGATCACCATCGCGGTCGCCGTCGCGCTGGTGCTGTGGTGGCGGATGATCCGGTTCGAGTACGCGCTGATCGTCACCACCGCGACGGCCGCGGCGACGCTCGCCTACGGTTCGCCCGAGCCGTACGCCGCGATGATCACCGTGCTGCTGCCGCCGGTGCTGGTGCTGACCTGGTCGGGGCTGCGCGCCGGCGAACGGCGGGATCCCCCCGAGCGTCACGCCAGCGTGACGCCGGACGCCGACGGCCACACTGGCGTGACGCTCGAGGCGGCGGCGGAGCCACAGGCGCGAAGCGGCTGGGCCGCCGTCATCGCCGCCGGCCTTTTCCTGGGCTTCACCGCGACGTGGTACACGCTGCTGTTCGGCTTCAGCGCCTTCACGTTCGGCGTGATGGGCCTGTGGGTGGCCGGGTCGCGCTGGCGGCAGGGCGGTTTCAGGGCGGCGCTCGAGCCGCTGCGTCGGCTGGCCGTCATCGCGGTAATTGCGGCGGCCATCGCGAGCACCACCTGGCTGCCGTTCCTGTTGCGGGCGGTCGGCAGCCCGGTGAGCAACTCCGGCAGCGCCGCGCATTACCTGCCGGCCGACGGCGCCGTGCTGACCTTCCCGATGCTGCAGTTCTCCCTGCTGGGGGCGGTCTGCCTGCTGGGCGCGCTGTGGCTGGTCGTGCGCGCGAGGTCGTCGGTCCGGGCCGGCGCCCTGGCCATCGGCGTGCTGGCCGTTTACCTATGGTCGCTGCTGTCGATGCTCACCACGCTGGCGCGCACCACGCTGCTGTCGTTCCGGTTGCAGCCCACCCTGACGGTGCTGCTGGTGGCCGCCGGGGCGTTCGGGTTCGTCGAGGCGACGCGGGCGCTGTCCGCGCGCAGCCGGGCCGTGCTCCCCCTGGCCGGCGCCGTCGGCCTGGCCGCGGCGATCGCTTTCAGCCAGGACATTCCCGACGTGCTGCGGCCCGACCTCACCGTCGCCTACACCGACACCGACGGCAACGGGCAGCGCGGCGACCGCAGGCCGCCGAGCTCGGAGAAGTTCTACCCCGACATCGACCACACCATCACGACCGTGACCGGCCGGCCGCGCGACCAGACCGTCGTGATGACCGCCGACTACAGCTTCCTGTCGTTCTATCCCTATTGGGGATTTCAGGGACTGACGTCGCACTACGCCAACCCGCTGGCGCAGTTCGACCTGCGGGCCGCCCAGATCAACAAGTGGTCCAAACTCAAGTCCGCCGACGAGCTCCTCCACGCGCTGGACACCTGCCCCTGGCCGCCGCCGACGGTGTTTCTGATGCGCCGCGGCGCAAACGGCAACTACACCCTGCGGCTCGCCGAGGACGTCTACCCCAACCAGCCCAACGTCCGTCGCTACACCGTCGACCTGCGGGCCGCGCTCTTCGAGAGCCCGCAGTTCGTCGTCCACAGCGCCGGCCCGTTCGTGGTGGCCATCCGCAAGCCCGGACCGAGCCGCTGATGAGCACCGACACCGTGCCTCAAAAGGGGCCGCCGGGCGTCGAAGAACTAGCATCTACCACCGTGACCGACACGGGAGCGAACCACCGGATCACTCGGTGGGTTGCAATCGTCGCCGGGCTGCTCGGGGCTTTGCTGGCCCTCGCCACCCCGCTGCTGCCGGTCAATCAGACCACCGCGCAGCTGAACTGGCCGCAAAACGGCACGTTCGCAAGCGTCGACGCCCCCCTGATCGGGTACGTGGCCACCGACCTCAACATCACCGTGCCTTGCCAGGCCGCCGCCGGGCTGGCCGGACCGCAGAACGCCGGCAAGACCGTGCTGTTGTCCACCGTGCCCAAGCAGGCGCCCAAGGCCGTCGACCGCGGGCTGCTCATCCAGCGCGCCAACGACTACCTGGTGGTGGTGGTGCGCAACGTCGCGGTCGTCACCGCGCCGCTCAGCCAGGTGCTCAGCCCGGCCTGCCAGCGGTTGACCTTCACCGCGCACGCCGAGAAGGTCACCGCCGAATTCGTCGGGCTGACCCAGGGCCCCAACACCGAGCACCCCGGCGCGCCGCTGCGCGGGGAGAAGAGCGGCTACGACTTCCGGCCCCAGATCGTCGGCGTCTTCACCGATCTCGCCGGGCCGACCCCGTCCGGCCTGAGCTTCTCGGCGACCGTCGACACCCGCTACAGCAGCAGCCCGACGCAGCTGAAGATGGCCGCGATGATCCTCGGGGTCGTCCTGACGGCCGCCGCACTGGTCGCGCTGCATCTGCTCGACACCGCCGACGGCACCCGGCACCGCCGCTTCCTGCCGTCGCGCTGGTGGTCGGTCAGCGGGCTGGACGCGCTGGTCATCGCCGTTCTGGTGTGGTGGCAGTTCGTCGGTGCGAACACCTCCGACGACGGCTACATCCTGACCATGGCCCGGGTGTCCGAGCACGCCGGCTACATGGCCAACTACTACCGCTGGTTCGGCACGCCGGAGGCCCCCTTCGGCTGGTACTACGACCTGCTGGCGCTGTGGGCCCACGTCAGCACGGCCAGCATCTGGATGCGACTGCCCACCCTGGCCATGGCGCTGACGTGCTGGTGGGTGATCAGCCGGGAAGTGATGCCCCGCCTGGGCCACGCCGTCAAACGAAACCGCGGTGCGGCGTGGACGGCGGCCGGCATGTTCCTGGCGGTGTGGCTGCCGCTCAACAACGGCCTGCGCCCCGAGCCGATCATCGCGCTGGGCATCCTGCTCACCTGGTGCTCGGTGGAGCGCGCGGTGGCCACCAGCCGGCTGCTGCCGGTGGCGGTCGCCTGCATCATCGGCGCGCTGACCCTGTTCTCCGGGCCGACGGGCATCGCCTCCATCGGCGCCCTGCTGGTCGCGATCGGGCCGCTGCGCACCATCCTGCACCGCAGGTCCAAACGGTTCGGCGCGCTGCCCCTGGTGGCGCCGCTGCTCGCCGCGGTCACCGTCACCACCATCCTGATCTTCCGGGACCAGACGCTGGCCGGTGAGATCCAGGCCAGCATGCTCAAGCGCGCCGTCGGGCCCAGCCTGAGTTGGTTCGACGAGCACATCCGATACGAGCGGTTGTTCATGGCCAGCCCCGACGGGTCGGTCGCGCGCCGCTTCGCCGTGCTGGCGCTGATCCTGGCGCTGGCGATCACCGTGGCAATGTCGTTGCGCAAGGGCCGAATTCCGGGCACGGCCGCCGGGCCCAGCCGCCGCATCGTCGGCATCACCATCATCTCGTTCATCGCGATGATGTTCACGCCCACCAAGTGGACCCATCACTTCGGGGTGTTCGCCGGGTTGGCCGGATCGCTGGGTGCGCTGGCCGCGGTCGCGGTGACCGCCGCAGCGATGAGGTCCCGGCGCAACCGCACCATGTTCGCCGCGGTGGTGCTGTTCCTGGCGGCGTTGTCGTTCGCGAGTGTCAACGGCTGGTGGTATGTGTCCAATTTCGGTGTGCCATGGTCGAATTCGTTCCCGGCGTGGCATTACGCCTTCGCCACGGCGCTGCTCGGCCTGACCGTTCTGGTGCTGCTGGTGGCGGCATGGTTCCATTTCGTTTCACCGAACAACGGGTCGTCCCGGACCCGCGCGACCGGAATCATCCAGTCCCCCTTGGCAATTGCGACATGGTTGCTGGTCGTGTTCGAGGTCGCGTCGCTGACCCTGGCGATGACCGACCAGTACCCCGCCTGGTCGGTGGGCCGCTCCAACCTGCAGGCTTTGGCCGGCAAGTCCTGCGGCCTGGCCGAGGACGTGCTCGTGGAACAGGATCCCAACGCCGGGGCGCTGGCCCCGGTGGGCGCCTCGGTGGGCGACGCGCTGGGAGCGGGCTTGTCGGAAGCCTTCACCCCCAACGGCATTCCCGCCGACGTCCGCGCCGACCCGGTGATGGAGCGTCCGGGCGACCGCAGCTTCATCAACGACGACAAGCTGGTCACCGGCGCCGAGGCCGGCACGGAAGGCGGCACCAACCCGGCGCCGGGAATCAACGGTTCGGTGGCCCAGCTGCCCTACAGCCTGGATCCCTCGCGCACGCCCGTCCTGGGCAGCTGGCGCCCCGGCATCCAGGTGCCCGCCCACCTGCGGTCGGGCTGGTACCGCCTGCCGGCCCGCGACAAGGCGGGGCCGCTGCTGGTGGTCAGCGCGGCCGGCCGCTTCGACCCCCGCGAGGTCCAGGTTCAGTGGGCCACCGACGAGGAGGCCGCCGGCGGACACCCCGGCGGGTCGTTCCAGTTCGCCGACGTCGGGGCCTCGCCGGCGTGGCGCAACTTGCGGTTGCCGCTGTCGGCCATCCCCAGTAACGCCACCCAGCTGCGGTTGGTCGCCGACGACGAGGACCTGGCGCCGCAGCACTGGATCGCGCTCACACCGCCGCGGATCCCGCAGCTGCGCACGCTGCAGGACGTGGTCGGATCCAAAGACCCGGTGTTCCTGGACTGGCTGGTCGGGCTGGCGTTCCCGTGCCAGCGGCCGTTCGGCCACCAGAACGGCGTCGACGAGACGCCGAAGTGGCGCATCCTGCCGGATCGCTTTGGCGCCGAAGCGAATTCGCCGGTGATGGACAACAACGGTGGTGGCCCGCTGGGGGTCACCGAGCTGCTGCTGAAGGCGACCACCATGGCCACCTATCTGAAGGACGACTGGTCGCGTGACTGGGGCTCGCTGCAACGGTTGACGCCGTATTACGCCGACGCCCAGCCCGCCCGGCTGCAGCTGGGTACGACCACGCGCAGCGGGCTGTGGAGTCCCGCGCCGCTGCGCAAGACGTAGGCACCGCGGACATGACGGCCACCCTGATGAGCATGGCCCGCGACGAGCGGGCCGAGCTGGCCGAATTCCTCGCCACCCTGACGCCACAGCAGTGGGACGCGCCCAGCCTGTGCACGCGCTGGACCGTCAAAGACGTTGTCGCGCATATGATCAGCTACGAGGAGCTCGGCGCGCTGGGGCTGCTGAGGCGCTTCGCGAAGGGCTGGGTGGTCAGGGCCAACCAGGTCGGTGTCGACGAGTTCGCCGACCTGAGCCCCCAGCAGCTGCTCGACTTCCTGCGCGCCCATCTGGAACCGCGCGGGCTGACGGCGGGCTTCGGCGGCATGATCGCGCTCGTCGACGGCACGATTCACCACCAGGACATCCGCCGCGCGCTGGGCCGCCCGCGCACCGTGCCGGCCGATCGGCTCGAGCGGGTGCTCGGTCTGGTCCCCGGCAATCCCAGGCTCGGGGCCGGCCGCCGGATCCGCGGGCTGCACCTGCGCGCCACCGACATCGAGTGGGCGCACGGCCGCGGCCCCGAAGTGACCGGGCCCGGCGAGGCGCTCCTGATGGCGATGTCCGGCCGACCTGCGGCGCTCGCCGAGCTCGACGGCCCGGGCCTGGACACGCTGGCCGCCCGGCTGCCCCGCTGAACAGTCCGAAGACCCGCTGCGCGGCCCCGCGTCCTCAGCGGACATAGCGGCTTCGCTTACGATCGAGCCTCGTGCCCCACGACGATGATCGGCGATCCCAGCGGATCCCACGCTTGGTGGCCGTCGTCGCGGGGCTTGTCGGACTGCTGCTGTGCGCGCTGGTCCCGTTGCTCCCGGTGAAGCAGACCACCGCGACCGTGCTGTGGCCGCAGGGCACCGCCGACGGGCAGGTCACCCAGGTCACCGCGGCCCTGGTGTCCGGCGCGCCGCGCGCGCTGGACATCTCCATCCCGTGCGCCGCGATCGCCACGCTGCCCGCCGGCGGCGGCCTGGTGGTCTCCACCCTGCCCGCGGGCGGGTTGGACGCCGGCAAGAACGGGCTGTTCGTCCGGGCCGACAAGGATCTGGTGGTGGTCGCCTTCCGCGACACCGTGGCCGTGGCGACGCCGCGCCCGGCGGTCACCGGCGGAGCCTGCAGCGTGCTGCACGTCTGGGCCGACGCGGGCAGCGCGGGGGCCGACTTCGTCGGCATCCCGGGCGCCTCCGGGATCCTGCCGTCGGAAAAGAAGCCCCAAGTCGGCGGCATCTTCACGGATCTGAAGGTGCCCGCCCAGCCGGGGCTGTCGGCCCGCATCGACATCGACACCCGGTTCATCACGGCCCCCACCGCCCTCAAGCAGCTCGCGATGACCGGCGGGGCCCTGGCCGTCCTCACGGCCGTCGTCGCGTTGGCCGCGCTCGATCGCCGCAGTCGCGGCGGCGGCGCGCTGGTGAACTGGCGCTCGCCGATCGCTTGGCTCGCCCGCTACCGCCCGCGGGCCCGGTGGAATTCGTGGCGGCGCGTCGGGATCGCGACATGGATCGCCGACGCCGGGGTGATCGCGACGTTGCTGGTCTGGCACGTCATCGGCGCCACCTCCTCCGACGACGGTTACAACCTGACCATCGCCCGCGTCGCCCCGAAGGCCAGCTACATCGCCAACTACTACCGCTACTTCGGCGCGACCGATGCGCCGTTCGACTGGTACCTCGGGGTGCTGTCCCGGCTGGCGTCGGTGAGCACCGCCGGCGTCTGGATGCGCCTGCCCGCCACGCTGGCCGGGATCGCCTGCTGGCTGATCATCAGCCACTGGATCCTGCGCAGGCTGGGCCCCGGCAGGGGCGGCCTCGCCGCGAATCGGGTGGCGGTGTTCACCGCGGGCGCGGTGTTCCTGGCCGCGTGGTTGCCATTCAACAACGGGCTGCGGCCCGAGCCGCTGATCGCGCTCGGCGTGATCATCACCTGGATGCTGGTGGAGCGCGCGATCGCGCTGCAGCGCCTGGCCCCCGCCGCCGTCGCGATCTTCGTCGCGATGCTCACCGTGACGCTTGCGCCGCAGGGCCTGATCGCCGTCGCCGCGCTACTGACCGGCGCCCGGGCCATCGTCCAGATCATCCGGCGGCGCCGGGCCACCGACGGGCTGCTGGCTCCGGTCGCCGTGCTGGCGTCGTCGCTGTCGTTGATCACCATCGTGGTGTTCCGCAGTCAGACGCTGGCAGGAGTCGCGGAGTCGGCGCGCATCAAATACAAGGTCGGGCCGACCATCGCCTGGTACCAGGACTGGCTGCGCTACTACTTCCTCACGGTGGAGTCCAACCCGGACGGGTCGATGGCGCGCCGATTCGCCGTGCTGGTGCTGCTGCTGTGCATGTTCGGCATGCTGGTCACCCTGCTGCGCCGCGGCCGCATCCCGGGCGTGGCCAGCGGCCCGGCGTGGCGGTTGATCGGCACCACGGCGTTCGGCCTGCTGTTGTTGACTTTTACGCCGACGAAGTGGGCGGTCCAGTTCGGTGCGTTCGCCGGGCTGGCCGGGGCGCTGGGTGCGGTGACCGCCTTCGCCCTGGCCCGGATCGGCCTGCACAACCGCCGCAACCTGACGCTCTACGTGACCGCGCTGCTGTTCGTGCTGGCGGTCGCGACCTCCGGCGTCAACGGCTGGTTCTACGTCGGCAACTACGGGGTGCCCTGGTATGACATTCAGCCGGTCGTCGCCAGCCACCCGGTGACGTCGATGTTCCTGGCGCTGTCGATCGCGACCGGGCTGCTCGCCGCCTGGCAGCACTTCCGGATGGACTACGCCGGCCACACCGAGGTCAAGGACAACCGGCGCAACCGGGTTCTCGCGTCGACGCCGCTGCTGGTGGTCGCGACAATCATGGTGGTCGGCGAAGTCGCCTCCCTGACCAAGGGCGCGGTGTTCCGCTACCCGCTCTACACCACCGGCAAGGCCAACCTGGCCGCCCTGACGTCCGGGCTCTCGCCGACCAGCTGCGCCATGGCCGACGACGTGCTGGCCGAGCCCGACCCGAATGCGGGCATGCTGCAGCCGGCGCCCGGGCAGACCTTCGGCCCGGACGGACCGCTCGGCGGCAGCAACCCGGTCGGCTTCAAGCCCGACGGCGTCGGCGACGACCTGAGGTCGTACCCGGTAGTCACCAAGCCGGGTGTGGTGAATTCCACCGGGTCACCCAACAAGCCCAATGCCACCATGAGCGACTCGGCCGGCACCGCCGGCGGTAAAGGCCCGGTCGGGATCAACGGCTCGCACGCGGCGCTGCCGTTCGGCCTGGACCCGGCCCGCACCCCGGTGATGGGCAGCTACGGCGAGAACTCGCTGGCCGCCACCGCGACGTCGGCGTGGTACCAGCTGCCGCCGCGTAGCCCGGACCGGCCGATCGTGGTGGTGACGGCGGCCGGCGCCATCTGGTCGTACAAGGAGGACGGCACCTTCACCTATGGGCAGCAGCTAAAACTCCAGTGGGGCGTCGCGCGTCCCGACGGCACCACGCAGCCGCTGGCAGAGGTGTATCCGATCGACATCGGGCCGGAGCCGGCGTGGCGCAACCTGCGGTTCCCGCTGACCTGGGCACCGCCCGAGGCGAACGTGGCGCGCATCGTCGCCTACGACCCGAACCTGAGCTCGGATCAGTGGTTCGCCGTCACGCCGCCGCGGGTCCCGGTGCTGGAGACTTTGCAGCAGTTGATCGGGTCGCGCACCCCGGTGCTGATGGACATCGCGACCGCCGCGAACTTCCCGTGCCAGCACCCGTTCACCGAACACCTTGGCGTTGCCGAACTTCCGGACTACCGGATCCTGCCCGATCACAAGCAGACGGCGGCCTCGTCGAACGGGTGGCAGGCCGGCGAGGACGGGGGCCCGTTCCTGGTCACCCAGGCGATGCTGCGCACCTCCACGGTCTCGACGTATCTGCGCGGCGACTGGCATCGCGACTGGGGATCGGTGGAGCAGTACTTCCGGTTGGTGCCGGCTGACCAGGCGCCGGACGCCGTTATCGAACAGGGTGTGATGACTGTGCACGGCTGGAGCCGGCAGGGACCGATTCGGGCACTGCCATGAGCGTCACGACCGTGAACAACCGCGAAGACAAGGCGACCGCCGGTCAAAACGTGCGCGCGACGCGCTGGGTGGCGACGATCGCCGGGCTGATCGGCTTCGTCCTGTCGGTCGCCACGCCGTTGCTACCCGTCGTGCAGACCACCGCCACATTGAACTGGCCACAGAACGGCCAACTGAATAGCGTTACGGCGCCGCTGATTTCGCTGACCCCGGTCGACATCACGGCGACCGTGCCGTGCTCAGCCGTGCGCGCCCTGCCGGCCGAGGGCGGGGTCGTGCTGAGCACGGCGCCCAAGAAGGGCAAGGACGCCGCGCTGAACGCCCTGTTCGTCGTCGTCAACGGCAAGCGTGTGGACGTCACCGACCGCAATGTGGTGATCGCCAGCGCGCCGCGGGACCGGGTGGAGTCCCCGCAATGTCAGCGCATCGAGATCACCTCGACGAAGGCCGGCGCGTTCGCCACCTTCGTCGGGCTCAATGATCCGGCGGGCAAACCGATTAGCGGTGGTTTCGCCGACCCGAACCTGCGGCCGCAGATCGTGGGGGTGTTCACCGACCTCACCGGCCCCGCACCGCCGGGCTTGAAGTTGTCGGCGACCATCGACACCCGGTTCTCCACCACGCCGACGACGCTGAAGCTGACTGCGATGGTGCTGGCGATCCTGTCGACGATCGTCGCGCTGGTCGCGCTGTGGCGCCTCGACCAGTTGGACGGCCACCGGATGCGCCGGCTCATCCCCGCGAACTGGCGCACGTTCACCCTGGCCGACGTCGCGGTGATCTTCGGCTTCCTGCTGTGGCACGTGATCGGGGCGAACTCGTCGGACGACGGCTACATCCTGGGCATGGCCCGGGTGGCCGATCACGCCGGCTACATGTCGAATTACTTCCGCTGGTTCGGCAGCCCCGAGGACCCGTTCGGCTGGTATTACAACCTGCTGGCGCTGATGACCCATGTCAGCGACGCCAGCCTGTGGATGCGGTTGCCGGACTTGATCGCCGGGATCGTGTGCTGGTTGCTGCTCTCCCGTGAGGTGCTGCCCCGACTGGGGCCCGCGGTCGCGGCCAGCAGGCCGGCGAACTGGGCGGCGGGCATGGTGCTGCTCACCGCGTGGATGCCGTTCGACAACGGCCTTCGCCCCGAGCCGATCATCGCCGTCGGCTCGCTGATCACCTACGTGCTGATCGAGCGCTCCATGCGCTACAGCCGGCTGACGCCCGCCGCGCTGGCCGTCATCACCGCGGCGTTCACCCTCGGCGTCCAGCCCACCGGACTGATCGCGGTGGCCGCGCTGGTCGCCGGTGGCCGCCCGATCCTGCGCATCCTGGTCCGCCGGCATCGGCTGGTCGGCACCTTGCCGCTGGTGGCGCCCATGCTGGCCGCGGGCACGGTCATCCTGACGGTGGTGTTCGCCGACCAGACGCTGTCAACAGTGTTGGAAGCCACCAGGATTCGGACCGCGATCGGACCCAGCCAGGCCTGGTACACCGAGAACCTGCGCTACTACTATCTGATCCTGCCCACCGTCGACGGCTCGCTGTCGCGGCGCTTCGGCTTCCTGATCACCGCGCTGTGCCTCTTCACGGCCGTGTTCATCATGTTGCGGCGCAAGCGAATTCCCGGCGTCGCCCGCGGTCCGGCCTGGCGGTTGATGGGTGTCATCTTCGGCACCATGTTCTTCCTGATGTTCACCCCGACCAAGTGGGTGCACCACTTCGGGCTGTTCGCGGCGGTGGGCGCCGCGATGGCCGCGCTGACGACGGTGCTGGTGTCGCCGAAGGTGCTGCGCTGGTCGCGCAACCGGATGGCGTTCCTGGCGGCGGTGCTGTTCGTGTTGGCGCTGTGCTTCGCCACCACCAATGGCTGGTGGTATGTCTCCAGCTACGGCGTGCCGTTCAACAACAGCATGCCGAAAATCGGCGGAATCACCATCAGCGGAGTCTTTTTCGCGCTCTTCGCGATCGCCGCGGTGTACGCGGCCTGGTTGCATTTCGCCGGCCCCAGCCATGGCGAGGGTCGGCTGGCCCGGGCGCTGACGGCCGCGCCCGTCCCGCTGGCGGCCGGCTTCATGACGCTGGTGTTCATCGCGTCGATGACGGCCGGCATCGTGCGTCAATACCCCACCTACTCCAACGCCTGGGACAACCTGCGGGAGTTCAGCGGGGGATGCGGGCTGGCCGACGACGTGCTCGTCGAGCCCGACAGCAATGCGGGCTTCATGGCGCCCTTACCGGGCGACTACGGACCGCTGGGCCCGCTGGGCGGCGTCAACCCGACCGGGTTCACCCCCAACGGCGTGCCGGACCGCACCCTGGCCGAGTCGGTCAAGGAAACCTCGGTGCCGCAGCCCGGCACCGACTACGACTGGGACGCGCCGCTCAAGCTGACCACCCCGGGCGTCAACGGGTCGACGGTGCCGCTGCCGTACGGCCTCAACCCCGAGCAGGTTCCGGTGGCCGGCAGCTACACGACCGGGCCGCAACAGCAGAGCAGGCTGACCTCCGCGTGGTACCAGCTGCCGAAGGCGGACGATGGGCACCCCCTGGTGGCGGTGACCGCCGCGGGCACGATCACCGGCAACAGCGTGCTGCACCACCACACCACCGGGCAGACCGTCGTGCTGGAGTACGGCAAGCCGGGACCCGGCGGCGACCTGCTGCCGGCCGGGCGCATCGTGCCCTACGACCTCTACGGTGAGCAGCCCAAGGTGTGGCGCAACCTGCGCTTCCCGCGCGCCCAGATCCCCGCCGACGCCGTCGCGGTGCGCGTGGTCGCCGAGGACCTGTCCCTGACGCCGGACGACTGGGTCGCCCTGACCCCGCCCCGCGTGCCGGAACTGCGCTCCCTGCAGGAGTACGTCGGTTCGACGCAGCCAGTGCTGATGGACTGGGCGGTCGGGTTGGCGTTCCCGTGCCAGCAGCCGATGCTGCACGTCAACGGGGTCACCGAGATTCCGAAATTCCGGATCACCCCGGACTACAACGCCAAGAAGCAGGACACCGACACCTGGCAGGACGGCGTCAACGGCGGCCTGCTGGGCATCACAGACCTGCTGTTGCGGGCGCACGTGATGTCCACCTACCTGTCCCGCGACTGGGGCCGGGACTGGGGATCGCTGCGCAAGTTCGACACCATCGCCGACGCGCAGCCCGCCCAGCTCGATCTCGGCACCGCGACCCGCAGCGGCTGGTGGTCCCCGGGCCCAATCCGGATTAAGCCGTGACGATTAATAAAGGCTTTCGCCCTAATTCGGCAGCCGCCAAATAACCGCATAAATTAACGATTGAGTAATTGCCGAGGAAAGGTTTAATTCGGCCAAAGGCGGGCTAATACCTATTCCGCTGTGATCGAGTTCACACGGGACCCAAATAGGTGGCATTATGCGCGCGCTGATACGCGTCGAAACATGTGCGGCGGCGATCACGTTGGTGATCACCCCGGCGGCGACGTTCGAAATCACCACGGCCGGCGCCGAGGGCGCCACCACGGTCGTCATGGACAACTACTTGCGGCGCTGCGATTTCAGCCGCGTGGCCGAGGCCCCCAAGGTGCCGAGCCCGATGCTCGGCACCGGTTCGGCGCTGATCCATACCTCCGGCTCACGAGCGGTCGCCGAGGTGCACCTGTACGACGAACCCGAGCCGGGCACCCACTTCGACGTCGGACTCATCCAAATGCCGCGGCCGTCGTCGA
This sequence comes from Mycobacterium sp. E3339, assembly GCF_001666915.1. Taxonomy (NCBI): domain Bacteria; kingdom Bacillati; phylum Actinomycetota; class Actinomycetes; order Mycobacteriales; family Mycobacteriaceae; genus Mycobacterium; species Mycobacterium sp. E3339. The sequence goes on from NZ_LZIZ01000077.1 coordinate 51,583, forward strand.
GCACCTGCGGACCGGGTGATCCCGGCACCGCCTTCGCCGGGATGGACACCGACGGGGCGGGCAATGGAACGACGGTCGTGCAAGACACCATTCGGCCCGGCACCACGGGCGTGTGGGTGATTATCGAGCGGGCCAACGGAAACTCGCAGAATCCGGCGGAGTTTTACACCTCCGAGTTCGTCGCGCCCGTCTAACTCCCGCCCCGGCAGCCAGTGCCTTAAGTCCCTATCTCGACGCCGCGGTCGAGTGCTCCGATAAAGGGGTCGCCGAATGACCGGCGTCGGATGAGAGGCACGGCAATGAACGCTCCACAACAGCCCACGACCCCGACACGCTTTTTGTGCCGCGTGCTCGGCCCCTTCCTCGTCGTCGTCGACGTGACGGCGGTGGCCCGCGCCTCCGACATGCAGTCGCTGCTGTCGCAGTTCGAGGCGAACTCGATGTGGACGTTTGTGACCGGCGCCTTCATCCTGCTGCTCGGCCTCACTATCGTTGCCGCGCACCAGAACTGGCGGGGGGCCGCGGCGATCATCGTTTCGCTGCTCGGCTGGCTGATCGTCCTGCGCGGGGTGCTGCTGGTCGCCTTTCCCAAGTTCTTCGCCTCGGTGGCCAACGACATGATCGGCGCGCAAGGCTGGTGGATCGCGCTCTGCGTCGTCTTCGCCCTGGTCGGCCTGTACCTGACCTACGTCGGCTGGGCACCGGCGCCGAAACGGCCGACAACTCAAGGGGCGGCGGTCAACCCGGATCTGCCGCGAGCCGCGTGAGCGACCCGGGGCCGCCACCGCACCGGCCAACCGAACGCGCGGGCGAGGACGAACTCACCGGTGACATCGGCACCGCGGTTCCCGCCGAGTTCGACGCCCCGGAAACCGCCGCGGAGGACGACAGGCCCACTCTGAGCCCGGGCACGGCGCTGCTCATCGTCAAGCGCGGGCCCAACACCGGCTCACGGTTCACGCTGACCCAACCCGTCATGTCCGCGGGCCGGCATCCGGAAAGCGACATCTACCTCGACGACATCACCGTCAGCCGCCGGCACGCCGAATTCCACAGCGCGGGTGGGCAATTCCGTATCATCGACGTGGGCAGCATGAATCACACCTATCTCAACCGGGAGCCCGTCGACGAGGCGGTGCTGGCCGACGGCGACGAAATCCAGATCGGCCGGGTGCGTCTGGTCTTCCTCACCAACGCGTAGCGTTTGTCCCATGAGCGACTACGCCGCAGAGGCGGTGGACAGGCTGCCTTTCTCCACCGAGGAGAAAGCCCAGCGCTACCGGACCGAGAACTACCGCGGGGCCGTCGGTCACAACTGGTACCTCACCGACCCCACCCTGCAATTCACCATGGCGTACTACCTGCAGCCCGAGGAACTCGCGGTCGTGGAGCCGCACCTGGTGCGCATGGGCGAGCTGATGGGCGGCCCGGTCGCTCGATGGGCGGAAGAGACCGACCACAACCCGCCGCGGCTGGAGCGCTACGACCGGTGGGGACACGACATCAGCCAGGTCGTCATGCCCGCGTCCTTCACCCAGTCCAAGCGCGCGGTCCTGGACGCCCAGCAGGCCCTGCGCGACGACGCGCGCGCCGCCAAGGTGAGCTCGGGCCTGAGCCTGTTCGCGTCCAACTATCTGCTCAACCAGGCCGACATCGGAATGGGCTGCGCGCTGGGCACCGGCGGCGGCATGGTCTCCTCGCTGGTGGCCGCCTACGCGCCGCCCGACGTGCGGGAGCACGTGCTGGCCAAGTTCGCCTCGGGCGAGTGGGCCGGCGAGACCGCGCAGCTACTGACCGAGCGCACCGGCGGCTCGGACCTGGGCGCGCTGGAGACGACCGCCAAGCGCGCCGGCGACGCGTGGATCCTGAACGGCTTCAAATGGTTTGCGTCCAACTGCGCCGGCGAGGCGTTCGTCGTGCTGGCCAAGCCGGAGGGCGCCCCCGACTCGACGCGCGGCGTGGCCAACTTCCTGGTGCTGCGCACCCGCCGCGACGGGTCGCGCAACGGGGTGCGGGTGCGCCGCCTGAAGGACAAGCTCGGTACCCGCTCGGTGGCCTCCGGCGAGGTGGAATTCGTTGACGCGGAGGCGTTTCTGCTGTCCGGGGAACCCAGCGGCGGGGCGGGCCCGTCGGACGGCAAGGGCTTGGGCCGCATGATGGAGCTGACCAACGCCGCGCGCCTCGGCATCGCCCTGTTCGGGCTCGGCAACGCGCGCCGCGCCCTGGTCGAGTCGCTGTGCTACGCCCGCCGACGGCATGCGTTCGGCGGCGCGCTCATCGACAAGCCGCTGATGCGGCGCAAGCTCGCGGAGATGATCGTCGACGTGGAAGCCGCGCAGGCAATGGTTTTCGACGGTACCGGCGCCACCAATCATCGCCAGCCCCGCGGCATGCGCCAACGCATCGCGGTGCCGGTCACCAAGCTCAAGGCCTGCCGGCTCGGGATCACCGCGGCGTCCGACGCGATCGAAATCCACGGCGGCAACGGCTATATCGAGACCTGGCCGGTGGCCCGGCTGCTGCGCGACGCGCAGGTGAACACCATCTGGGAGGGGCCGGACAACATCCTGTGCCTGGATGTGCGGCGCGGGATCGAGCAGACCCGCGCGCACGATGCGTTGTTGGCGCGGCTGCGCGACGCGGTGTCCGTCTCGGACGACGACGACACCACCCGGCTGGTCGCCGGGCGCATCGAGGACCTGGACTCGGCGATCACGGCGTGGTCCAAGTTGGACCGCGACATGGCCGAGGCGCGGCTGTTCCCGCTGGCTCAGTTCATGGGCGACGTGTACGCCGGCGCGCTGCTCACCGAGCAGGCCGCCTGGGAGCGCGCCACCCGTGGGGGTGAGCGCAAGGCGCTGGTCGCCCGGCTTTATGCGCAGCGGTACCTCGCGGATCGGGGGGCGCTGCGCGGCATCGACGCCGACTCCGACGAGGCGCTGGAGCGGTTCGACGAACTCGTCGACGGCGCGTTCACGGGCTAGCGATCACTGGCCGCCGATCGTGTCGTGCGACAAACACCACCCGATCCACGGATTTGATATCGCAAGCGATATCAAGTTTCACGGTCGGCGTATGGTCGGAGAGACGCTGCCGGTGTGACGAATGATGTTGCGCGGCAGCCGATCTAGACGAATCGGCCCGTGCTTTCGTGCCGTGCGGAACCACAACCGATTTCGGGATCGTGGTGGAACACCAGGAACCTCTTCAGACCCTCGCGCTGCCATCCCAGAACAGGGGCAGACCGCTCCAGGTGCGGTTGTCGATGAAGTGCAGCATTGTTCGCGATGCCTGCGTGAGTTCGTGGTCGTCTCCCAGCAGCCGCGCGCAATCGTCGATCAACCGCCGGGTCCGCTCGCCGGCCGCCTCGAATTCGTGCCCCTCCCAAAACCGCCAGGCCAGGAAATACCGCCACAGCAGGGTCTGGTAGGCGTCATTGCCCGCGGTTCGGGCGCTTCGGGACAGCGCTTTCTTCGCTGCCACAATGTTTTCCATCAACTCGGCGCGCTCGGAGCGCTGCTCGTCGGCATCCTCGGTCACCTTGTCGACCGTGTCTTCGTCGAGGTCTCCCGTGTCCAGCCAGCCCCGCCCCGGGGGCTGGTCGATGCCGCGCTCTTCCGATTCCATGTCGACGTACAAATGGAAGGCAAGATCGCGCACCTCGTCGAGGTCCTGCTCCCACTCGGCGCGCGCCGCTGTGCGTTGTTCGCGCGCAGCGACGCTCAGCGGATGGCCCTCGCCAAGGCCGCGGGCCAGGTCCTCGGCCAGTAGTTCCCACTCGGAGATGCAGTCCACTTCGGTACCCGCCGTTTTCGGCGCCCAAAGCGCACGCACGTAACGCGCCCGCAGGCTGGTTTCAGCGTCATGGCCGAGCGCGTTTTCGGCGGCCGTTATCAGTTCGTCGAGGCTTCTGCAAACGAAATCGGTGACGCCTGTGGCTTCCCCGAGCCACCCCAGCCGCGCCAATTGGGCAGCCAGCGTATCGGGATGATGCTTTCCCAGGACCTGGCGGCGGTACATGACGACGGGCACCGCGTCCGAGCTGGCGCCGAAAGGGTCACCTAGATCGTAGCGGGCCTGCGCCGCCATGTAGGCAGCCGAAAGCGTCACCTCGTGCTCGACACCGAACGCGCGAGTTTCGGCACCGCACAACCGAACCCAGCGCACCAGCCGGCTTCCGGGATCCTCGTTCGGATACTCGACGTAGGCCACGACATGACTTGCACGGAGCGTGTCGGGGTGCTCAGCGCCCAGCACGCGAGCCATGGTCGGAACCAGTTCGCGCAGTTGGTCGACCGCACCGACGTCAGCGAGGAGGAAACGCCACCGCGCCACCGCGCCGGCCACCACGAGCGTCTCCGGGTGTTCTGGTCCGAGCACATCGCGACGCATATCGAGTACTGCGCCGGCGTCACGGACAGCACCCTCAGTGTCGCCGGCGGTCTGGCGCGCCTCGGCGAGCGCCAGCAGCGCGGCGACAGTCGATTCGTGTTGCGGACCCAGCGTGGCTTGCACCGACTGCCACTTCTGTACTGCTGCCGTGACCGGATCAACCTCGGCCTCTTGGTTTTCCGACATGCAGATCCCCTTGCCTGCCAGGCCGGTTCAACCGGAACGCTAGACCGGGATCAGCCCGTGCTTGCGGGCCGTGCGGAACCACAACTGCTTGTCCCGCAACAGCCTAAGCGACTTGCGTAGCAAAAGCCGGGTCTCGTGCGGGTCGATGACCGCGTCGATGAAGCCGCGTTCGGCGGCGGTCCACGGGATGGCCATGTTGAGGTTGTAGCCCTCGATGAAGTCCTTCTTGATCTGCTGCGCCTCGGGCGTCGTCGGGTCGGGGAACCGCTTCATCAGCAGCTGCGCGGCCCCCTCGGCGCCGATCACCGCGATGCGCGCGGTGGGCCAGGCGAAGTTGAAGTCGGCGGTCAGCTGCCGGGACCCCATCACGGCGTAGGCGCCGCCGTAGGACTTGCGCACGGTGATCGTCACCTTCGGCACGTCGGCCTCGACGACGGAGTACAGGAAGCGCCCGCCGCGCTTGATGATTCCGCGCTTCTCCTCCTCGGCACCCGGCAGGAAGCCCGGGGTGTCCACCACGAACACCAGCGGGATGTTGAACGAGTCGCAGAACCGGATGAACCGCGCCGCCTTGTCGGAGGCCTCGTTGTCGATCGCCCCCGACATGTGCATGGGCTGATTGGCGATCACCCCCACGGGGTGCCCGTCGACGCGCGCGTATCCGGTGATGATGGCCGGCCCGTGCTGCGCGGCGACGTCGAGGAAGTCGCCGTCGTCGAAGATGCGCAGCAGGATTTCGTGCATGTCGTAGGCCGCGTTGTCGGAGTCCGGCACGATCGCGTCGAGCTCCAGGTCGGTCGGGGTGATCTCCGGCTCCAGGCCGGGGTTGACGATCGGCGGCTTGCCGAAGGTGCTCGACGGCAGGAACGAGAGGAAGTCGCGCACGTACTGGAACGCCTCCGCCTCGGAGTCCACCACCTGGTGGATGTTGCCGTAGCGGGCCTGCGCGTCGGAGCCGCCCAGCTCGTCGAGGGTGACCTCCTCGCCGGTGACCTCGCGGATGACGTCCGGGCCCGTGACGAAGAAGTAGCCCTGGTCTCGCACCGAGACGAGCAGGTCGTCTTGGATGGGCGAATACACCGCTCCCCCGGCGCATTTGCCGAAGATGAGGGAGATCTGCGGCACCAGACCCGACAGCGCCTCGTGCCGGCGGCCCAACTCGGCGTACCACGCCAGCGAGGTGACCGCGTCCTGGATCCGGGCCCCGCCGGAGTCCTGGATGCCGATGATCGGGCAGGCGACCATCGCGCACCACTCCATCAGCCGGGCGACCTTGCGGCCGAACATCTCGCCGACCGTGCCCTGGAAGACGGTCTGATCGTGGGAGAACACCCCGACCGGCCGGCCGTCGATCATGGCGTGCCCGGTGACGCACCCGTCGCCGTAGAGCGCGTTCGGGTCGTTCGGCGTCTTGGCCAACGCCCCGACCTCCATGAACGTGCCCGGGTCGACCAGCGCGTGGATGCGGGCGCGGGCGCTGGGGATGCCCTTCTTCTCGCGCTTGGCCGCGGCCTTCTCGCCGCCGGGCTCCATGGCCCGCTCCAGACGAACGTGTAGCTCGGCCAGCTTTTCGGCTGTCGTGTGAGCGCGAGAAGGTTCCGCACCGGTCACTACTTGCCCACCTCACTCGTCCGGCGGCGCCCCGCCTCGATGTTGTCCAACGCCTCGGTCAGGTGTGCACCCACCTTGGCGATGATCGGCTCGTCGATGGCCTGGATGTGCTCGCCACCGATCGGCACGACCTCGAGGTCGGCCACGTACTCGCCCCAGCCGCCGTCCGGCTGGCGGATGGCGTACCGAGGCTCGAACTCGATGACGTCGTCATGGTAGCGATCGGCCATGTAGAGCGTGACGTGGCCGTCGTAGGGCTCGATCTGGACCGTCTCGAGCGCCCGGTTGTCCAGGTACGAGGTTCGCTGGTGCTCGATGATCCCGCCGGGCACCTGCACGCCGCTCTGCTGGACGATCTCCAACACGAACTTCACCTGGCCTTCGTCGTCGAGCTCCTCGAGATGCTCGTACGGGATCGCGGGGATCTCGACGTTGAAGGTGCGCTCGGCGAACCGCGCGTAGCGGTCCCAGCGCTTGCGGGTCTCTTCCTTGGTCTGCGGGATCTCCTCGCCGGCCCGGACGGTGTCGATCATGCCGACGAACGCGACGTTCGCGCCCATCCGCTTGAGCCCGATCGCGCAGGCGTAGGCCAAGGCGCCACCGAGCGACCAGCCGACGAGGACGAACGGCTTGTCCCCGTTCATCTCCAGCAGCTTGGGCACGTACTGGGCGGCCCGTTCCTGCACGGTGCCTTCGACGCGCTCCAGGCCGTACATCGGGGTGTCCGCCGGCAGCCGGTTGAGCAGCGGCTCGTACACCACCGTCGAACCGCCGGCCGGGTGGAACACGAAAACCGGTACCTGCGAATCGTTTTGCGGCGCCCGGATGGTGCGGACGAAGCCGTCGATCACGCCGGCCTCCAGGTAGTCCCGCACCTTCTCGGCCAGCGCCTCGATGGTCTGCGACGCCAGCACGTCCTCGGCGGTGATCGTCCCCTCGGCGCGCTCGGAGAGGCGCTGGGCCATCTTGGCGGCCTGCTCGTCGTTGAGCTTGGGCAGCGGGTTGAAGATGCCGCCCGGCGACTTGCCTGTGACGATCGCCCACGTCGCAAAGGTGACCCGCTCGGCGGCGTCGCGTGGTGGCACGTCCGAGTTGAGCGCCTTGGCGACCGCCTCCTGGTTGAGCGCTTGGGCGGCGCCGGCCAGGTTGGGCTGCTTGCCGTTCGGGGTCGGGCCCGACGGGTCCGTCGGCGGCGGGGGGATCGGCATATCCGACGCCGGGGCCGGTGGCGCGGCCTGTGTTTCGGGCTCGGCCTGCGGATCGGGCGCGGGCGCCGCCACGGTGGCCGGCGTCGCCCCACTCAACAGCTGCGCCTGCTCCTTGGCGATCTCCTCGGGCGTCAGCGTCTGCTGGTGCTCGTGCAGCTGCTCGACCTCGTCGCGGTGCTCGACCGCGTACTCGATCAGCTTCTCCACGGCGTAGAGGTTCGCGTCGCGCACCGCCGTCAGCTGGATCGGCGGCAGGTCGAAGTCGTACTCGACGCGGTTCTTGATGCGCACGGCCATCAGCGAGTCCAGGCCCAGCTCGATCAGCGGCACCTCCCACGGCAGGTCCTCGGGCTCGTAACCCATGGCCGCGCCGACGATCGTGCCGAGGCGGTCCGCGATGGTCTCCCCGGAGTCCGGCGACCACTTGCCCATGTCCGCCGAGAAGTACCGGTTGGTCAGGCTGTCGGTCAGGGTCTCGGCCTCCGGCTCGTCCCCGCTCGCCTCCGGCTCGGCCACCGCCCCGTTGATCGGCGCCTCGATGACCGCGCCGGCGCCGACGGCGGCGGGCAGGGCGACGCCTTGTTGCCCGGACCGCGCCACCAGCGCGTCGTAGACCAGCGTGAAGGACTCGTCGATGCGCGCGTGCACCTGGACCGACGCGCCGCCGGGGTGGCGGGTCAGCGTCGTCACCAGCCGGGCGCCCTCGCCCGGCACCGCACGCTGCTCGGCGGCGGCCAGCTGAGCGTCCGGAAGGACCGCTGCCGCAGCGGTTTTCACCAATGCCGCCAGGTCGGTCGCGCCGCGTGGCTTGTACTCCCACACGTGCCGGCCGTCCGGCAGCGCGACGTGGTTGCCGGGCATCATCACCGACGCGTCGCCGGAGAAGTGGGCGTCGAGCCAGTGTTCCTTGCGCTTGAAACGAGTCGGTGGGATGTTCGCGTAATCGGCCGGTCCGGTGGCTCGGCTGAACAGCGTCCAGATGTCGAGGTCGTGGCCGTGCACGTAGAGCTGGGCCATGGCCGAGATCATCGACTCGACGTCGTCCTGCTTTTTGGCGAGCGTCGGAATCAATTGGGCGTCATGAAGACCCGCGGCCGCGGTGGTCAGGCCGATCTGCATCAGCGCCACCGGGTTGGGCGCGAGCTCCAGGAAGGTGGTGTGGCCGCTGTCGACGGCGTTGCGAACACCGTGGGTGAAGTAAACCGAGTGACGCATTCCCTTGACCCAGTACGCGACATCGTGGATCGGCTCGCCGCCGGGCTTGATGTAGCTGCCCTCGTGCACGGTCGAGAAGATTCCGACGCTCGGGCTCATCGGCTCGATGCCCTGCAGCTCGGCGGAGAATTCGCCGAGAAGCGGGTCCATCTGCGATGTGTGCCCGGCGCCCTTGGTCTGCAGCTTGCGGGCGAAGCGGCCCTCGGCCTCGCAGCGGGCGACGATCGCGTCGATCTGCTCGGGCGGGCCGCCGATGACGGTCTGACTGGGCGCGGCGTAGACGCACACCTCCAGGCCGGGGAAGTCGCCGAACACGTTTTTCAGCTCGTCGGCGGAGTACTCGACGAGCGCCATCAGCCGGATGTACTCGCCGAACAGCATCGCCTCGCCCTCGCCCATCAGGTGTGAACGCGAGGCGATGACGCGCGCCGCGTCCGCCAGGGACAGGCCGCCGGAGAAGTAGGCCGACGCGGGCTCGCCGAGCGACTGACCAATCACCGCAGCGGGTTTGGCGCCGTGGTGCTTGAGCAGCTCACCCAGCGCAATCTGGATCGCGAAGATCACGACGTTGGAAGTCTCGATGCCGTACTCGTGCGAGTCGTCGAGGATCAGTTCGAGCACCGAGTATCCGCGCTCGTCCTGAATCAGCGCGTCGACCTTCTCGATCCACTCGGCGAAGACCTCGTTGCGCAGGTACAGGTTCTTGCCCATCTTGCGGTGCTGCGCACCGAATCCGGCCATCGCCCACACCGGGCCGTTGGTCACCGGGCCGTCGACGCTGAACACGCCCGGCCGCTGCTTGCCCTCGGCGACCGCGCGCAGGCCCTTGATGGCCTCCTCGTGGTCGTGGGCCAGCACCACCGCGCGCGAACGGCCGTGGTTGCGGCGCGACAGCGCCCGCCCGATGGACTCCAGTGAGGAGGCCTGGCCTTCGGAGCTTTCCATCCAGTCGGCCAGCTCGGCGGCGGCGGCCTTCTTGCGCGAGGTCAGGAAGGCCGACACGGCGAGCGGGATCAGCGGCTTGGTCGGCTCCTCGGCCTCCCGGGCCGCGAGCTCTTCCAGCGCAATCTCTTTGAGCCGCAACGCCTCCTCGGTGACGCCCGGAAGCTCATACTCTTCCTCGGGCGCCTCGGCGTCGGGGATGATGTTGCCGAAGTCGTCGAACCGCAGCGAGTGGCCTTCCATCGTTGGCGCGTCAGCGGTTTCAGAGGCTTTTTCGGCTTCGGCCTGCGGCTCGGGTTCCGGCGCCTCTTTCTCAACGACGTCGCGGGGCAGCACCTCGCGCACCACCAGGTGCGCGTTGGCCCCACCGAACCCGAAGCTGGACACCCCGGCCAGCGCGTAGCCGCCGTAGCGCGGCCAATCGGTCGCGGTGTCAACGACTTTCAGGCGCATCCCGTCGAAGTCGATGTACGGGCTGGGGCCGGCGAAGTTGATCGACGGCGGCAGCTTGTCGTGCTGCAGCGCCAGCACCACCTTGGCCAGGCTCGCGGCACCCGCGGCCGACTCCAGGTGGCCCACATTGGTTTTCACCGCACCCAGCAGCGCCGGGCGGTCGGCCGGACGTCCGCGGCCGACGACGCGGCCCAGAGCCTCGGCCTCGATCGGGTCGCCCAGGACGGTCCCGGTGCCGTGCGCCTCGATGTAGTCGACGGTGCGCGGGTCGATGCCCGCGTCCTTGTAGGCCCGGCGCAGCACGTCGGCCTGCGCGTCCTGGTTGGGCGCGATCAGGCCGTTGGATCGGCCGTCGTGGTTCACCGCGCTGCCGGCGATCACGGCGAGGATCTGGTCGCCGTCGCGGCGGGCGTCGTCGACCCGCTTGAGCACCAGCATGCCGCCGCCCTCGGAGCGGGTGTAGCCGTCGGCGTCCGAGGAGAACGACTTGATCCGGCCGTCGGGCGACAGCACCTGGCCGATCTCGTCGAAACCGAGCGTCACCACCGGGGTGACCAACGCGTTGACGCCACCGGCGACCGCCACGTCGCACTCGCCGTTGCGCAGCGCCTGCACCGCCTGATGGGCGGCCACCAGCGAGCTCGAGCAGGCGGTGTCGACGGCGACCGACGGGCCGCGGAAGTCGTAGAAGTAGGACACCCGGTTGGCGATGATCGACGTCGCCGTGCCGGTGATCGCGTACGGGTGCGCGACGGTCGGGTCGGACACCGCCAGGAAGCTGTAGTCGTTGTTGGAGACGCCGACGTACACGCCGACCGATCCGCCGCGCAGGCTCGACGCCGGAATGCGGGCGTGCTCGAGCGCCTCCCAGGTCAGCTCGAGGGCCATCCGCTGCTGCGGGTCGATGTTGTCGGCCTCGGTCTTGGCGACCGCGAAGAACTCGGAGTCGAAGCCCTTGATGTCCTTCAGGTAGCCGCCGCGGGTGCGGGCGTTGGCCAGCCGCTCGGCCAGCCGCGGCTCCTCGAGGAACTCAGACCAGCGGCCCTCGGGCAGGTCGGTGATGGCGTCGCGACCCTCCATCAGCGCCTGCCACGTCTCCTCGGGGGAGTTCATGTCGCCGGGGAGCCGGGTGGACAGGCCGACGATCGCGATGTCGACGCGTTCGGCCGGGCCGTTGCGCGTCCAGTCGGCGACGTCGTCACCGCTGGTGTCGATCTCGGGCTCGCCCTCGATGATGCGGGTGGCCAGCGACTCGATGGTCGGATGCTGGAAGGCCACCGCGACCGACAGGGTGACACCGGTCATGTCTTCGATGTCGGCGGCCATCGCCACGGCGTCGCGGGACGACAGGCCGAGCTCGACCATCGGCACCGACTCGTCGATGTCGTCCGGCGACTTCCCGACGGCCTTGCCCACCCAGTTGCGCAGCCACTCGCGCATCTCGGGGACCGTCATTTTGCGCCGCTCCTCCTCATCGCTCCGCTCTGCATCGTCGCCGGCGCGCATTTCGGTCTTCTTGGCGGGCAGATTCTCCTGCGGGTCCTGGGGATCGTCTAATTCAGCCATGGTTCCTGGGTTCAGTCGTTAGCGCCGGCGAAGGCCGTCGGCGATCCGACGCCGCTACGCAGGCTGCCGTCGAGGTAGGCGGCGCGGCACGCGCGGCGCCCGATCTTGCCGCTGGAGGTACGCGGGATCGTTCCCGCCTGCACAAGCAGCAGGTCGCGGATGGTCACCCCGTGGCGGACGGCGATGGCCGCCCGGATCTCGTCCGCGATCGGCTGGTAGTCCAGCTTGTGCGTGCCGGGAGCGCGCTCGGCCACGATCACCAGCTGCTCGGAGCTGTCCTCGGGGTCGTACTTGAGCCCGGTGTGCGGGTTGTCGAACACCACCTGCGGCAGCTGGTTAGCCGGGACCGAGAACGCGGCCACGTAGCCGGTGCGCAGGGCGCGGCTGGCCTCCTGCGCCGAGTACTCGAGGTCCTGCGGGTAGTGGTTGCGGCCGTCGATGATGACGAGGTCCTTGATCCGGCCCGCGATGTAGAGGTGGCCCTTGTGGTAGGTGCCGTAGTCGCCGGTCCGCACCCACATGCCGTCGTCCGGGGCGCCCTCGGCGTGCGACTGGCTGATGCGCGACTTGAGCAGGTTGCGGAACGTCTCGGTGGTCTCGTCTTCCCTGCCCCAGTAGCCGGTGCCCATGTTGTTGCCGTGCAGCCAGATCTCGCCGATCTGCCCGTCCGGCAGCTCGCTGGCGGTGTCGGGGTCGACGATGACGGCCCACTCGTCGACGCCGATGATGCCGGCGGAAACCTGCGCGACGGCCGTGGGCGCATCGGGGGCGACCTCGACGAAGCGCTGCTTGTTCAGCTCGTCGCGGTCGACGTGGATGACCGTGGGCGCCTCGTCCATGGGCGTGGTGGAAACGAACAGGGTGGCCTCGGCCAGGCCGTACGACGGCTTGATCGCGGTCTCGCGCAGGCCGTACGGCTTGAACGCCTCGTAGAACTTGCGCATCGACGCCGGGGACACCGGCTCGCTGCCGTTGAGGATCGCCTTGACGTTGCTCAGGTCCAGCGGTGGCTCGCCGTCCTTGGGCACGCCGCGCACCGCGGCGTGCTCGAACGCGAAGTTCGGGGCGACGGTGACGACCTCACAGTTCGGGGCGTCTTCGGGCTTGCGCGCCATCTCCCGAATCCAGCGGCCGGGCCGGCGCACGAACGCGGCCGGGGTCATGAACGTGAAGTTGTAGCCGAGCACCGGCGACAGCAGCGCCGTGATCAGGCCCATGTCGTGGAAGAACGGCAGCCAGGACAGGCCCCGGTCGCCCTCCTTGCCCTCGAGACCGTTGAGCACCTGCAGCACGTTGGTGGGCAGGTTCAGATGGGTGATCTGCACGCCGGTCGGGGTGCGGGTGGAGCCGGAGGTGTACTGCAGGTAAGCGATGGTGTTCTCGTCGGCCTCGGGCTCGACCCAGGTGGACGCCACCTCGTCGGGCACCGCGTCGACGGCGATCACGCGGGGCCGTTCCTTGGCCGAGCGCGCGCGGATGAATTTGCGGACGCCTTCCGCGGCCTCGGTGGTGGTCAGGATGGTCGACGGCGTGCAGTCGTCGAGCACCGCGTGCAGCCGGCCCACGTGGCCCGGCTCGTTCGGGTCGAACAGCGGCACCGCGATCCGGCCGGCGTACAGCGCGCCGAAGAAGGCGATGAGGTAGTCCAGGTTCTGCGGGCACAGGATGGCGATGCGGTCACCCGGCTGGGTGACCTGCTGCAGCCGGGCGCCCACCGCCCTGTTGCGGGCGCTGAAGTCGCGCCACACGATGTCGCGGTACACCCCGTCGCGCTCGGTGGAGTAGTCGATGAAACGGTAGGACAGCTTGTCGCCGCGAACCCTCGCCCATTTCTCAACGTGCTTGACCAGGTTGGTGTTATCCGGAAACCTGATCTTTCCATTCACGATGAACGGGTTGTGGTACGGCATTCCGCTCTCCTGTCACGCCTGTTTAAGTCGGCGCCACGCCGACTTTCGTCCTATGGTCGGCGACGCCGACGGTTTCCCATCTCGACCGCGGGCCAGTCCTCGCGCGGCGCCACGGGCGCCGGCCTCCTGCTCATCCCAGGCCGGCTTCAACCAGGACCGGGTCCGCGACAAAGTCTCTAGCTCTTAAATTCCTCTTAATGTTAAGGGGCGGCCCGCAGCACACCAAATCACAAGGTACCGCTGATCTGCACCGGCAACGGGCTCCAAACCGCTGTGTCCCGCGGCCGGTCATCCATGTTTGGGGTGCGGCGCGTTGGTGATCAGTCCTTGCACCCAGTTCAACGTCCAATCCGTCGCGGGCTGCCCGTCCAGGTTCCAGAACTGGGTCGTCGCGTACAACGCGTGAATGGGCTGGCCGGCCCCGCCGGCCAGGGTGTTGAGCGTGTTGGGCAGGTTGGCCACGCTGAACGCCTCGTCGGGGGCGGCGCAGATCAGGTCGCCCGGCGCGCAGATCTCGTTGGTCTTGTCGTTGAGCGCGCCGAATCCGCCCGGCCGCGCCCCGGTCATGGTCAGGCCCAGCCCGGACAGCACCGGCACCTCGTGCAGGGTGACCTCGGCGCCCTGCCCTGGCGGGTTGGGCCCGATGTCCTTGCCCACGTCGGGCTGGCGGCGGCCGTCCGCGATCAACGTCACACCCAGAACCAGGTCATCATCGACCGGCCCGCGGCCGTTGCCGATATCGCTGGCGATGTCACCGGCGATCACCGCGCCCTGGGAGAAGCCCATCAGCACGTAGCTCGTCAGCGGGCACTTGGCGTTCATGTCCGTCATCGCCTGGACCGTCGCGCGGGTGCCCTCGGCGCGGCTTTCGTTGTACGACATCTGGGTGTCACCGCTGAGCGGGTTGTGGAACTGCGCGGTGTAGGGGGTGGTGTACACCTGCACCCGCGACGCGGGGAACTGCTGGGTGATCGACGCGGTCACCTTGTGCAGCAACGCGTTGGGGAACTGCATCGGGTTGAGCGGATCGTCCTGCGGGGCCGATTCCCAGGTGCCGGGGACGTTGACCAACTGGACGTCCGGGCAGGACGCGTCCTGCGAGGCGGGCCGCGGCTTGTGCGGATGGGTGGTCGTGGACGGCGACGGCAGCACGCCGGGCGGCACCGCGCTGGGCGGCGATTCGCGGCCACGCAGCATGACGACCACGAGCACGATCACCAACAACACGACGCCCGCCATCGCCAGGGCGGCGGTCCAGGCGAGGGCTCGGTGGCGCTTGCGCCGGGCGTCGGTAGCCATGTTCTCCTGCTAACAGAGTCGGTGGATCGCAGCGAAATGGTCCTCCGACCCCCGCCGCACCCCCTACACGGTACCGGCTCGCAGGAGCGGGTCAGCCGGGCAACGACCCGCTACCGAATGGCGCCGACCCGCGGCGCCCGGTCCCCCGCAAGCGGGCGGTGCCGCCACCGCCGCGCTTGCGATCGCCGCTACCGAATGGCGCCGACGATGTCCCCCGACATCGCGCCCAACTGCCCCGACCACGAGCCCCAGCCGTTGTCGCCGCCGCCGGGGAAGTCGAAGTGACCGTTGTGCCCGCCGTTGCTGCGGTACTGCTGGTAGAACTCGCGGGAGCTGCCCATGGCCGCGCCGGCCTGGCCGATCATCGCGGCGTCGTCGCCGCCCATGTTGGTCGGGCTGTAGACCCACACGCGGGTGTTGTTCTGCGCCAGCAGCGAGGCGTGGACGTAGGGGTCGTGCCACTTCCACCGGCCCAGCTGGGGTGCGCCCCACATGCCGTTGCCGTCGACGCCGCCGAACTGCTGCAGCCCGGCCAGGATGGCGCCGTTGTAGTTGGTGCTCGACGGGTACAGGAAGCCCGACAGCGAGCCGGCAAAACCGAAGCGGTCGGGGTGGAACGCGGCGAGCGCCATCGCGCCGTAGCCGCCCTGCGAGGCGCCGACGGCGGCGTGGCCACCGGGTGCCAGGCCCTTGTTGGCGGCCAGCCAGTTCGGCAGCTCGCTGGACAGGAACGTGTCCCACTGCTTGCTGCCGTCCTGCTCCCAGTTGGTGTACATGCTCCAGGCCCCGCCCGCGGGCGCCACCACCGAGATTCCCTTGCCGCCCAGCGTGTTCATCGCGTTGCCCGCGGTGACCCAGTTGCTGACGTCCGGGGCCGCGTTGAAGGCGTCCAGCAGATAGACCGCGTGCGGTCCGCCCGCCAGGAAGGCCACCGGGATGTCGCGGCCCATCGCCGCCGACGGCACCATCAGGCTCTCGTACCCCGCCGCCCTGGCCTTGCCGGCCGGTCCGCCCGTCACGACGACACCGATCAAGGCGACCGCCAGCGCGGCCACGCAGACCGCCCGAAGAAGCGCCGACATACCCCGCACGACCCTCATGTCCACCCTCCATCGTCTAGTCGCTGTCTGCACATTAGCCAGCGCCGTAGTTCCCCCGCCCGCGGGGTAGTGAAACAAATCACACACCAAAACCACTGACGGCGGAAACCCCGAGGGGTTCCCGCCGCCAGTCGCGTGATTTTTAGGGCTTAGGTGCCCTGGCCGTTGGTGCCGTTTCCGGCGGCCGCAGCGGCCGTGGCCGGCCCGGCGCCCGGGGTGGCACCCAGCGCCGACTGCAGGTCAGGCTTCATCGCCTGCAGCTGCGCGCCCCAGTAGGGCCAGTCGTGGGTGCCGTTGGCGTCGAAGTTCCACACCGCGTTGTTGCCACCGGCGGCCTTGTACGCGTCCTGGAACTTCAGGTTGGAGGTCCGCACGAAGCCCTCGAGGAACTTGGCGGGCAGGTTGTCGCCACCGAGGTCGGACGGCTTGCCGTTACCGCAGTACACCCAGATCCGGGTGTTGTTGGCGACGAGCTTGCTGACCTGCAGCGACGGGTCGTTGCGCGCCCAGGCCGGGTCGCTCGACGGGCCCCACATGTCGTCCTTCTTGTAGCCACCGGCGTCACCCATGGCGAGGCCGATCAGCGACGGGCCCATGCCCTGCGACGGGTCCAGCAGCGCCGACAGCGAGCCGGCGTAAACGAACTGGTTCGGGTGGTACGCGGCGAGGATCAGCGCCGACGACCCGGCCATCGACAGACCGACGGCGGCGTTGTTGGTCGACTTGACCTGCTTCTGCGCGGACAGGTAAGCCGGCAGCTCGCTGGTCAGGAATGTCTCCCACTTGTAGGTGGTGCAGCCGGCCTTACCGCAGGCGGGCTTGTACCAGTCGGAGTAGAAGCTGGACTGACCACCGACGGGCATGACGACCGAAATGCCGGACTGGTTGTACCACTCGAACGCCGGGGTGTTGATGTCCCAGCCGTTGAAGTCGTCCTGCGCGCGCATTCCGTCGAGCAGGTACAGCGCGGGCGAGTTGGCGCCACCGCTTTGGAACTGCACCTTGATGTCGCGGCCCATCGCCGCGGAAGGAACCTGCAGGTATTCCACCGGCAGACCGGGGCGCGAGAAGGCACCAGCGGTCGCCGAGCCCCCCACGGCGCCAATCAGGCCCGAGAGCAGCGCCGCGCCTGCGGCCGCCACCACGAGCCGCCGCGGCATGCCGGCCACGGCGCCGCGAAACCTGTCGACAAGCGTCATCCTTGCTTCCTCATCCTTCTTCGGCGCGCCCGTCATCCGGGACGCGTCATGTGTGGGTCGTACTGCATACGATCTCCGCGCAGCAGTGCCCGTGTAGTCAACCACACCTTGAACCGTCGAGTCGCATCGAGGCGGGCCCGCAGAGCGCAATTCGGCCCCCGCCACCCGGCGTGTTCAAGGCGAAACCACGACGGCGTAAACGGCGTTTCCGCATGTGCTTGCGCACTATGGCCAGCAGGTTGAGCCCGAAATGTGATGTTGCTGGGAATTTTTCATTCGGCACGGTTCGTAACGATTTTGAGATCGGCCGAAAATTCTTCTGCGCGGGCCTTACTCGCGTGGTGGAGGTGGCGCCTCGGCGGGCACCGGCAGCCCGCATCTGGCGAGCTCGTAGCGCGGCACGCGGTCGATCCGGTACGTGGTGAATTCATAGGAATGCAGCAGGTTGGACAGGAACCGGTGCGGCGTCATGGGTGCGCGCACCGAACTCAGCACGGCCTGCGTCTCGGGGCATTTCAGGGCCGCTACCGCCTCCGCGACCCATTGCTCGTCCAGATAACCCGGAACACCGGGATGCACCTTCACCCACGGGCCGTCGGCGATCACCCAATCGGGGAAGAGGTTCTTGTCGTGCCCGATGCGGCCGTGCTGCAGCCGTTCCGTGTGCTGCGCAAGCGGATTCGCCAACCCGATCTGGTCGATCACCCGGACGTCGAGGCCGACGTTCATGCCCACCATGCCGAGGTTGGTGAAAAACACTGCGTGCTGGGGCTTTTGGGGGGCGCTACCCGGTGGCGGCTGGGCCATCGGCACCAGGTCCCACTGGATGTAATTGCCCGACGGCAGCAGTAAGGCCCCCTCCGGGGTGTTGTCCAGCGCGGTCAGGATGGCCGCCATCCGCGGATAGCCCAGGTAGTCGGCCGCCGTCAGCGGATGCGCGTGGCCGGTGGCCTGGGCGTAGAAGCGCCGCTCGTCGACGATTCCGGAGTAGGTGACGTGGGTGGCGTCGTCGCCCATCCCCGGCGAGTTCGCCGCCCACAGCGACCAGCCGGCCAGACCCAGCCACAGCGCGCTCGCCGCCCCGGCCACCCAGTACCCCGTCTCCCGCGAGTAGTCCTGGCCGTCCGGAATGGCCACCGGGATGACGGCGACCGGGGCCAGCAAACAGAACAGCGGTGCCAGCAGTACCCGTCCGTGCATGAAGTCGCCGCCTTGGCGGATCCAGTAGAGCGCCTGGATCAGACCACTCACCAGGACGAAGGCCACCACCGCTGGGGGGCTCTGGACGGCCCGGGCCAGCCGCCCGTAGTCGGGGGCCAACGCGGGACGCAGGAACGAGGGCCGGCGGCGCGCGGCCAGCAGCAGCACGCCGAGCGGCACCAGGAGCACCACCGGCACCCATACCGCGTAGGGCGCGTCGAAGTTGGCCAGGTAGATCATGCCCTGCGACCACTTGTCGCCGGCCGCATCCTTGGCCAGGGCGGTCCCGGGGACCAGCAGGCCGTAGTAACCCATCCGGAAGATCTCGTAACCGACGGGCAGCAATCCGCCGGCGACCACGATCAGCGCTCGACGGCGCCAGCCGCGCGCGGCGACCAGCATCATGATCAGCGCCAGCCCACCCATCAGCGCCAGATCGGGCCGGACCAGGACGCTGAATCCGGCGACGAACGCCAGCGCGCCGACGAAGATCGGGCGATCGGGGCGGTTGCGCACCGGCTGCGCCCAGCAGACCATCATCCACCACAGCAAACCGAGATAGGCCAGCACCAGCCCGCTCTCCAGACCGGAGGTGGCGAAGTCACGAGCCGGCGGCAGCGCGACGTAGACCAGCGCGCCGGCCGGCAGCATCAGGGCCCTGCGGCCGCGCAGGCTGGGCGCGTACAACCGCGCGGCCCCCAGCATCAGCAGCGCCGCGCCCAGGACCGAAAGCGTCAAAGCCAGCGCCAGCGCCACGTATTCCATCCGCATCGGACCGCCCACCCAGGCCCCGGCGTACATCAGGTAGGTCCAGGCGGTCGACGTGTTGGCCTCCACCCGCTCGCCCTGGTTGAACACCGGCCCGTTGCCGGCGAGCAGGTTGCGCACGGTGCGCAACACGATGAGCCCGTCGTCGGCGATCCAGCGGCGTTGCCAAGCGCCCCAACCGAACAGGACGACGACCACCACCACGCTGACCCACAGGCTGACCCGCACCATCGGGGTGTAGGGGAACACCGGCCAACCCAACCGCCTGATGACCGGCCGGCTGCGCATCATCCGCGCTTTGAGGGCCTGCAGTTCGGGGCTAGCCGAAGGCAACGGCGGCTCCAACTGTCGCGATCCACGTCACCGCCAGCAGCTGCAACACCCGATCCCGCAACGCGATGTCCTCGGGCTCGCCGGCCAGCCCGCCATCCACGTCGACCGCGTAGCGCAGGATCGCGATGGTGAACGGCACCATGGAGACCACGAACCAGCCCGCCGCGCCGTGTTCCCGGTCGAAGGCCCACAGCCCGTAGCAGACCACCAGCGCCGTGGCCGACAGGGTCCAGACGAACCGCAGGTAGGTGCTCGTGTAGTTCTCCAGGGCCTTGCGGATCTTGGCCCCGGTGCGCTCGGCCAGTTGCAGCTCGGCGTACCGCTTGCCGGCCACCATGAACAGCGACCCGAACGCCATCACCAACAGGAACCACTGGGTGAGGCGGATGTCGGTGGCCGCGCCGCCGGCGATGGCCCGCAGCAGATACGCCGAGGACACGATGCAAATGTCCATCACCGCTTGGTGTTTCAGGCCGTAGCAGTAACCCAGTTGCATCGCGAGGTAGACGGCCATCACCAGCGCCAGGTTGGGGGTGATCCACCAGCCGATCGCCAGCGAGGCGACGCCGAGCACCACCGCCAGGGCGTAGGCCAGCCACTCCGGCACCACCCCCGCGGCGATCGGGCGGAACCTCTTGGTCGGGTGCTCGCGGTCGGCTTCGACGTCGCGCACGTCGTTGATCAGGTAGATCGACGACGCCGCCAGGCAGAACGCGACGAACGCGCCCAAGGCCGGGTAGGCCTTGTCCAGCACGTCGTGCAAGTGGTAGCGCACCGGCCCGCCCAGCGCGGCCAGCGGCGCGGCCAGGACCAGCACGTTCTTCACCCACTGCCGCGGGCGGATCGCCTTGACGACCCCGAGCACCACGTTGCCCGACGGCCCGGTCACCACGTCCTCACTCATTCGCCCACACCTTCCCCGCCCGGCCCTGCAGCCGAACCGCGATTCGCGCGACGGTCGCGCCCAGGGCGATGCCGCACGCCACGTCGCTGGGATAGTGCACGCCCAGTAGCATCCGCGACAACGCCATCGGGGGAACCAGCAGGGCCGGCAGCGGCAGACCGGTGATCCGTCCCATCAGGATGGCCGCGGCGGTGGTCGAGGTGGCGTGCGCCGACGGGAAACTGAGCTGGCTGGGCGTGCCGACGTTGACCACGACGGCCGGATCGTGCGGCCGCTTGCGCCGCACCACCCGCTTGACCACCACGGCGGCGGCGTGCGCGGCGAACGCGCCGGCCCCGGCCACCAGCCAATCCCAGCGCCGCTTCGGCATCAGCAGGGCGCCGACCGCCGCCACGGCCAGCCACCCGATGCTGTGCTCGCCGAAGTGGGACAGGCCGCGCGCCACGGTCAGCACGCCGGGGCGGTCGGCGAGCGCGGATTGCACCGCCACCAGGGCCGCCACCTCACCGCGCGGGGGGACCGATTCAGGCATGCTCTCGCTCGGCGTGCGCGGGCAGCAGCGCCGTCTCCCACTTCTGCTTGCTGGACAGCACCGGCAACGCGTCCCGATAGACCTTGCGCATCTCGTCGAACCGGCTCGCCAGCCGGCGCTGCCGGCGCAGCGAGGCGAACAGCAGCTGGAACATCTTGCGCCGATCGCGTTGCCGGTAGACCACCCCGCACCCGTCGGCCGTCGTCACGGTGACGCCATCGACCGTGCACAGCCGGAACCAGCGGGCGTCCTGGGTGGGCACGTTGTACTGCGGACGCCGGTGGGCTTCGGGGTCGGCCTTGGTCGCGTTGTGCGCGATGCCGCGGGCCAGCCGGTAACCGATCGACACCGGGTTCACCGGCGGCTTCATCGCCTTGGTCTTGTTCGACGGCGTCGGCAGCTCGCTGGCCGCCGGCAGCACGACCGCGTCCGGGTATTCCTTGCGCAGCCGGTGCACCTCGGGCAGCGCGGATTCCAGGATCGAGAAGATGTGCTCGGGGCCGGCCAGGAAGTCGTCGATGGCCCGGTTCTGGATCGCCACGGTCGAATATTCAAGGCAGGCAAGGTGTTTCAGCGTGGCCTTGAGATGGCTGCGGACCAGTCCGGTGATGTCACCGTCCCAATGCATGGCGGCGACCACCAGCCGGTTGCGCAGATGGAAATACGCCTGCCAGTCGATGGCGTCATCCTTGTCGCTCCAGGCCATGTGCCAGATCGCCGCGCCGGGCAGCGTGACGGTCGGATACCCGTGCTCACCGGCGCGCAGACCGTATTCGGCGTCGTCCCATTTGATGAACAGCGGCAGCGGTTGGCCCAGTTCCTCGGCGACCTGCCGCGGGATCATGCACGTCCACCAGCCGTTGAAGTCGACGTCGATCCGTCGGTGCAGCAGTGCGCTGCGAGAGCTCTTGTCGTTCAACGGAAATTCCGCGAAATCGTGGTCGTACTCGGCGTGCGGCGCGGCGGTCCACATGAAGTTGGACTGGTTGACCACCTCGCCCATGATGTGCAGGTGCGACGGCTCCTGCAGGTTGAGCATCTGGCCGCCGATCAGCATCGGCCTCTTGGCGAAGCGGTGCAACGCCAGCACCCGCAGGATCGAGTCGGGCTCGATGCGGATGTCGTCGTCCATGAACAGAATCTGTTGGCAGTCCGTGTTTTTCAGCGCCTCGTACATCACGCGGCTGTAGCCGCCCGAACCGCCGAGGTTGGGCTGATTGTGGATGGACAGCCGGTTACCCAGGCCCGCGGCCGCCGCCGCGAAGTCCGGGTGATCGCGCACCTTGCGGACACCCTGGTCCGGGACGATCACCGCACCGATCACCTCGTCCACCAACGGATCCGCGGTGAGGTCGGCCAGGGCGTTGACGCAGTCGGCCGGCCGGTTGAACGTGGGGATCCCCACCGCGATGTTGGCCGTGCCGGGAGCGGGCTCGGTCGCATACCAGCCGCCGCTGACCAAGTTGACCGCGGTGTCGGTGGTGATGTCGAACCAGATCCAGCCGCCGTCCTCGAACGGTTTGAGCGGCACCTCGATCTCGACGATCGCCGGCTGCTCGTCGGTGCCGACGAACTGGCGGCCCTCCACCGAGATTCGCACCCCGGTGGCCTTGGTCCGGTACACGTCGACGCGGCCGGTTCCGGTCAGCTCGACCCGCAACACCACCGACGCGCAGATCGACCAGCGGCGCCAGTAGCTGGCCGGGAACGCGTTGAAGTAGGTGGCGAACGACACCTCGGACTCTTTGCCGATCTCCAGCGACGTGCGGCTGGTCGCGTGCGCGCGCCGGGCGTTGGTGGTCGACTCCTCCAGGTACAGCTTGCGCACGTCGAGGGGCTCCCCCGGCCGCGGCAGGATGATCCTGGAAAGCAGGCTTACAGCGGTCATCCCCCCGCGCCTTCCTCCACTAGGGCTTTGCCGTCGCGCAGGTGCGGCGCGATGGTGTTGTCGTACATGTTCAGTGCGCTGGCGATCGCCATGTGCATGTCCAGGTATTGATAGGTGCCCAGCCGGCCGCCGAAAAGCACTTTCGACGAAGCGGTTTCGGCCTTCGCACGCGCCCGGTACGCGGCCAGCAGGGCCCGGTCGGCTTCGGTGTTGATCGGATAGTAGGGCTCGTCGTCGTCCTCGGCGAACCGGGAAAACTCGCGCATGATCACCGTCTTGTCGGTCGGGTAATCGCGCTCGGGGTGGAAGTGGCGGAACTCGTGGATGCGGGTGTAGGGGACGTCGAGATCGTTGTAGTTCATCACCGACGTGCCCTGGAAGTCGCCGCGATCGGTCAGCACCTCGACCTCGAAATCCAGTGTGCGCCAGCCCAACCGGCCTTCGGCGTAATCGAAGTAGCGGTCCAGCGGGCCGGTGTAGACGACCGGCGCGTCGGGACTGTCGGCGCGCAACTGGTCGCGGACGTCGAACCAGTCGGTGTCCAGCCTGACCTCGATGCGGTCGTCTGCGGCCATGTTCTGCAGCCACGCCGTGTAGCCGTCGACCGGGAGGCCCTCGTAGGTGTCGCTGAAGTACCGGTTGTCGAAGGTGTAGCGCACCGGCAGCCGGGTGATGTTGGCGGCCGGCAGTTCCTTGGGATCGGTCTGCCATTGCTTGGCGGTGTAGCCCTTGACGAACGCCTCGTACAACGGTCGCCCGATGAGCGAGATCGCCTTCTCCTCGAGGTTCTGCGCGTCCTCGGTCTTGATCTCACCGGCCTGCTCGGCGATCAGCCGGCGGGCTTCGTCCGGGGTGAAGTACTTGCCGAAGAACTGTGACACCAGGCCCAGCCCCATCGGGAACTGATAGGCCTGCCCGTTGTGCATCGCGAACACCCGGTGCCGGTAGTCGGTGAAGTCGGTGAACTGCCGCACGTAGTCCCAGACCCTCTTATTAGAGGTGTGGAACAGGTGCGCGCCGTACTTGTGGACCTCGATGCCCGTCTGCGGCTCGGCTTCGGAATAGGCGTTGCCGCCGATGTGGGGGCGGCGTTCCACGACGAGCACGCGCTTCCCGAGTTGGGTAGCCACGCGCTCGGCAATGGTCAGGCCGAAGAATCCGGAGCCGACGACGAGGAGGTCGAAACGAGCGGTCATCGGTTGCTTAGGGTATCCGACCGCGTGGGCCTAACCCATTTGGCGAGGCCACGGAGTCCGCGATCGGCCGATTGACGAGGAGCGCGGGCGCCTCAGCCCGGCGATCACGGTCGGGGTCGCAATTACCTCACGATTCAATATCACCACTCTAGTCACAACAATCTCACTCGTACCATCGATTCTGTGTGGATCTCGCCGGGTGGAACCGGCGGGCCACACCGACACAACACAGTTGACGATTGAGTTGTCCAGATTGAGGAGACTTCCGTGCCGAACCGACGCCGACGCAAGCTTTCGACAGCCATGAGCGCGGTCGCCGCCCTGGCAGTGGCGAGTCCTTGCGCGTATTTCCTTGTCTACGAATCGACGACCGGCAGCAAGCCGCCCGAGCACCACGACTTCAAGCAGGCGGCCGTGATGAGCGACCTGCCGGGCGAGCTGATGGGCGCGCTGTCGCAGGGGCTGTCGCAGTTCGGCATCAACCTGCCCCCGGTGCCCGCGCTGGGCGGGGGTGCGACCAGCACCCCGGGCTTGACCAGCCCCGGCCTGGGCACTCCGGGCCTCGGGACGCCCGGGCTCACCAGCCCGGGCCTGACCAGCCCCGGCTTGACCAGTCCCGGCTTGACCAGTCCCGGTTTGACCAGCCCCGCGTTGACCAGCCCGAGCCTGACCAGCCCCGGCGCTGCCAGCCCCGGCTTGACGACCCCGGGCCTGGCGCCCACGACGCCGGGGCTCACCGCCCCCGGCGCGTTGCCGACCACCCCGGGTGCCGGAGTGGCGACCCCGGGCGCGGGGCTCAACCCGGCGCTTTCCAACCCCGGGCTGACCAGCCCGGCCGGCGTCGCGCCCGGACTGGGCAGTCCGACGGCCGCCGGTGAGGTGCCGATCACGGCCCCGGCCGCGTTGGACCCGGGCGCCGACGGGACCTACCCGATCCTCGGTGACCCGTCGTCCTTCGGCAACGCCTCGCCGATCGGCGGCGGCACGGGCCTCGGCACCGGTGGCGGCGGGAGCTCGAGCGGCGGCAGCGGCGGTCTGGTAAACGACGTCATGCAGGCCGCCAACCAGTTGGGCGCCGGTCAGGCCATCGACCTGCTCAAGGGCTTGGTGATGCCGGCGATCACGCAGGGACTGCACGGCGGCGCGGGCGCGCTGCCGGGCGCCGCCGGTGCGCTGCCGGGTGCGGCGGGTGCTCTGCCGGGCGCGGCCGCCGGTGCGTTGCCTGCCGCTGCGGGCGCCGCGGGCGCACTGCCCGGCGCGGCGGGCGCCTGCCCTGGCATCAGGACGCCGGACGGTGGGGTCCACTGCGTCTCGGTGGGCGCTTGCGGCGGCGAGATGAGGATCGCGGAGATGTTCTGCCCGAACGGCTGCTCGCGGGACGCCGGCTTGTAGCCGAGGGCGGCCTCGCTGGGCGGCGCGGGCGGCGCTTGGGTCAGCGGCGCATCGATCGGACGGGTGACCGCGATCTCGACGGTCGTGGTGGTGCCGACGAACACCGGGTCGGTGCCGCGCGGCCCCTCCAGGGACCCGGCGGCCGTCGCCCCGTCGGGCGCCGCGGTTTCGTACTCGGTCTGGTACCACGGCCCCCAGGAACCGTCGGCGCGCCTCGCCCGCACCCGCGTCGACGTGCCGGCCAGGTCGCCGGTGAGCGCGACGAGGGAGAACGGGGTGTCCTGGCTGATCTGGCGAACCGTCACGCCCCCGCCCAGGCCGACCAGCGGCTGTTCGGCCAGTTGGGTGCCGCGGGCCGGCGGCGATCCGGCGGTGCCGCGGTCGCGCGTCGTGTCCGCCACCCAGGACACGATGACGACGGTCGCCACGATGGCGGTGAGCAACGTCGTCGGCCCACGGCTAGGAGACACCAGCCGATGTTACTTGTGTTTCTAATGTTATTGATGAGACGACACGAGCTGGGCGTCCGGAATGTGGACAAAATTCGACGGCACCGCAGAAAGATCTGCGGTGCCGTCTGGTTGGAGGGTTCCCCGAAGGTCTAGACGGGAGGCAGGACCGGCGCCGCACCCGCGGCGGCCGGCAACGCCCCGGCAGCGCCCGCGGCGGCCGGCAGCGACGAACTGGCCGACACGTACGACTACG
>NZ_LZIZ01000078.1:0-12790 GCF_001666915.1 Mycobacterium sp. E3339
CGCGCGCGCGACATAGCCCAGGCACCCGAGCGCGTGAGCGTCTTCTCGATGCAGGACCGCGGTCCCTGCGAACCGGTCATACACCACGGTGTTGTGCAGGGTCAGTTCGGCGACCTCGGCGATGTCGGTGGCGATGCGTCGCAGCGCGTCGGCATCCGGGAGCGCCCGCAGCGCGACCCCGCCCGGCCGCACCGCGCCGCGCAGCAGCCGATGACCGGTGATCGCGTCGTTGAGCCGCAATAGTTGTTCGCGGATGCGTTGCGCGTGCGCGTGCGCGAGTCCGAATCCGACGTCGTTGGCCAGCGCGCCCAGATCGGCGGCGTGGTTGTAGAGCCGTTCCAGTTCGAGCAGCAACGCCCGCAGTCGGTGCACCTCGCCGGAAATCTCCATCCCGAGCGCGTCTTCGATGGCGAGGCAGTGGGCCAGCGCGTGCCCGACGGAGGTGTCGCCGCTCACCCGCTCGGCCAAGTCGACCGCGCCGCCGGCCAGCCGACCCTCGAAAAGCTTTTCCATCCCGCGGTGGACGAACCACAGCCTGGCCTTCAGGCGGATCACGGTTTCACCGGCGACGGAGAAGCGGAAGTGGCCGGGCTCGATCAACCCCGCGTGCACGGGGCCAACGGGGATCTCGTACACCCCGGGCCCCTCGACCGTGACGAACGGGAAGTGGCCGGTGCCATCAAGTTTGGGTGAGGGTTGCGCCGCGCGACGCATCGGATACCAGTCCTCGGGCCAGTGCGCATGCCGCACCAGGCGACGAGGTTTGGGATGGCCCAGGCACCGGATGCCATACAGGTCCGCCATTTCGCGCTCGAAGCGGCTGGCCGTGAACGACAGGCCGGCCAGCGATAGCAACGTCGGATCGTCTTTCGGCACTGAGCATTCGAGCTCGACGCGGCGATCCGGCCAACCGGCAAGGAACAGATAGACGATCCGGTAGGCGGCGGAGTCGTCGTGGGCGGCCACCAGGGCCAGTCGAAATCCCTTGCCCAGCAGGTTTTCCGCCGCCTCCGCCAGCCGGTTCTGCGATAGCCGGTGGCGTTGCCATTCGGGCCTCATCGCGGTCCCCCGACGGCGCTCGCCGCGGCGGTGAACAGCTCGGTGAGCGGGCCGGCCGTCACGCCGAGCGCCAGCGATGCGGCGATGCCGACGACCAGGGCGGCCGACACCGTTCGCGGCACGGCGATTTGGGGTGCGCCGGCCGGGCCGCCCAGCAAGATGCGGCCCGCGTTGCGCGCCAGGGCGGCGAAGGCGATCGCAACCAGCAGCATGCCCGCGGCGAGCACCCAAATCAGCCGGGCGTCGGCGAGTGACCGGACGATCGCCAGTTCGCTGGCGAACATCGCGAACGGCGGAAGGCCGAGGAGAACGATCACACCGACTGCGATCGACACGCCGATGAGCCGGGAGCGCCGCAACACGGCGGCGATGTCGGCGATCGCGGTCGAGTCGTGCGCCGCCTGCAGCGGACCGCTCGCCAGGAACAGGACCGTCTTGCCGATCCCGTGAGCCAGGACGTGCAGCAGCAGCGCGGTGATGGCCAGCGAGGTCCCGACCGCGGCGGCGATCGCGATCAAGCCCATGTTCTCCATCGAGGAGTACGCGAGCATGCGCTTGAGATCCGGTGTCACGGTGAGCATCAGGGCCGCGACCACCAATGTCGCGAGCCCGAGGACCAGCAGGCCCGAGCGCATGAAAGCGGGGCCGGTGGCGGCGCCGATGATCGGCTTGAGGCGAATCAGCACCGAGAGGGCCACGGAGAGCAGTACGCCGCTCATCAGCGCGGAAACCGGTGCGGGCGCCTGGCTGTGGGCGTCGGCAAGCCAGGTGTGGAACGGAAACAACCCGGCCTTGGCGCCGTAGCCGATGAGCAGCAGGCCGCCCGCCAGCCGGGCGATGCCGGGGTCGAGCGCGCCGGCGTGTGCGGCCAGCACGTCGAGGTTCAGCGCGGCGGAGGCCGGGGCGCCGGCATGCTCGGCGGCGTAGTAGAGCAGCACGGTGCCGAGGAAGGCGACGGCGATCCCGACCGAGCAGATCACGACATACTTCCAGGTCGCTTCGAGCGCCCTGCGGGTACGGCGGTGCCCGACCAGGAAGGCGGTGATGACCGTGGTCGCCTCGATCGCGATCCAGACGACGCCGATGTTGTTGGCGCACACCGCGACAACCATCGCCGCCAGGAAGCCGGCCGTGAGGGCCCCATACACCCGTGCGCCGCGCGTGTCGGTGTGGCCGCGTGCGAGTTCGGCGTCGAGGTAGCCGATGCTGGCCCAAGTGGCCAGCGTGGCAACGATTCCGATGACGATCAGCATGGAGACGCTGAGTGCATCGACTCTCAATAACCCGCTCAAGGCGAGCCGGGCGCCGATTCCGACACGGACCGCAAGCGCCACACCACAGCCGAGTACCGTCACCGCCGCGAGCACGATCAGTGTCGCGGTCGCGCGGCGCCATCCGGCGATCAGGACGGCGACCGCGGCACCTATCGGGGTGAGGATCGCGGCGAGCACTAAGGCGGTCATCAGTCGTGCAGCTCCTGTAATGCGTCCAGGTCGGCACCGCCGAAAGCCTGGGCCAACCTGCCGGTCAGGACGCCGATCACGATGACGGCGAACAACACGTCCAGCGAGGCGCCGAGTTCCACGATCAGCGGCACGCCCGCGGTGAGCAGAAACGCGGTGGCGGCAATCCCGTTGTCCAGCATGAGAAATCCCGCCGCCTGCGATACCGCGTGCCGCCGCGTTACCATGACGAGCAGCGCGATCAGCACGACCGCGGTCGCGGCGGGCACCGCGGAAGTGGTCGCGGCGGGCTGCAGACTCACCAGCGGCCCGGTGGCGGCGAACGCGGCGAGCGTCAGCGCGGCCGTGATGAGCAGTGACGTTGCGGTGTTGATCACCGGGGTGGCCTCCCGGCGCGACCGCGACCCGGCGCCGCCCGCGCGGGCCAGCAGCCGCGGCAGCACCGCAACCCGCAAGGCCAGCACGGCGACCCCTACTCCGATCAACGCACCGTCACCGTCGTACGCCCCGCGCAGCAGGGGGATGGTGGCCAACGCAACGCCCTGCCATGCCAGCAGCCGGATGATGGCGGTGAGGTCGCGCCGCCACACGATCAGCACGGCGGCCAACAGCAGCCCGCCGGCGGCGAGGTCGACCAGTACCGAAAACGTGCTGTACGTCATGTCGCCACCACAAAGAAGTTGGCCGCGACGACCGCGAGCAACGCCAACAAAAACGATCCGGCCAGCAACTCGGGCACTCGGAACAGGCGCAGCTTGGCGACGAACACCTCGACGGTGGCCAGCGACACCGCGAGCACCGCGACCTTGGCCGCCACCGCTGCGAGTCCGATCACGATGCCGACGCCACCGGGCCGCTCCCCCGCAATACCCCACGGCGCGAACAGGTTTGCCAGCAGCGCCAGGAGCACGGTGAGCCGCATCCCGGCCGCCCACTCGACCAGGGCCAGCTTCGGGCCGGCGTATTCGAGAACCATCGCCTCGTGAACCATCGTCAGCTCGAGATGGGTGGCCGGGTTGTCCACCGGCAGTCGCCCGGTCTCGGCGACGATCACGATCACCAGCGCCGCGAACGCCAGCACCGCGGCCAGCGACACCACCTGCCCGGGGTGGGTGACCGTATGCGCCACCAGCGCACCGAGATTGGCCGAGCCCACCGGCATGGACAGGGCGAAGACCGCCAGCAGGATGGTGGGTTCGACGAGTGCGGCGATGGTGATCTCGCGGCTGGCGCCCATGCCGCCGAACGAGGTGCCGGTGTCGATGCCGGCCAGGGCCAGGGCGACGGTGCCCACGAACAGCAGGCCGACCACGGCGAACAGGTCGGCGCTGGCGTCCAGTGGCGATCCGGTTGCGACCAGCGGCGCGATCGCGGCGATCAGCAATGTCGATCCCGCGATCACCGCGGGTGCGGCCGCGAACACCACCGTCGTCCCGATCGGGGTGATCTGTTGCTTGCCAAGCTGTTTGACGATGTCGCGCCACGGCTGCAGTATTCCGGCGCCGGCGCGGCCCTCCCAACGGGCGCGCACCTGCCGGGTCAGGCCGACCACCAGCGGCGCTCCGGCCATCACGCCGGCGACCTGGACCGCGGCCGCGACGTAGGACAAGCCGTTCATCGTGCCACCACCAGCACGACGAGCACTCCGAGCGCGCCGTAGGCCAGGTACAGGTGCACGCTGCCGGTGTGGGCGCGCCGCACGATATCCGCCGCTGCGGCGACCGCCCGGATCACCGGGGTGTAGCAGCGTTCCTCGATGGCGTCGGTGATGCTGCTGCGGTAGGTGATCTTTTCGGCCAGATAACGCGATTCGGCGGTGTGCGTGACTTCGATGTCGGTGTCGGGACGCAGGACGTCGTCGAACACCCGCTGCAGCGGCTCGGCGAACGACGTTGCGGTGTACTGCATTCGCGCGGTGAGCTCCTCCGCGCCACAAGCCCACAGCGGCAAGGCGGCGGGCGCAGGACGCCGGCTTCGGCGCCAGAGCGTCAGCATCGCCGCGATCACCGTGGCCGTCACGACGCCGATGGCGATCACGCCGGGGGCGATCGACCCCGGCAGGCCGGGCAGCCGCACGACGGCCCCGAGGCTGGTGAAGCCGATCGCCCGCGCGGCCGGTAGTGCGGCGACCGCCTGGCGCAGCGCGGGTGCCACAACCGCGGGCGCGACCGCCAACATCAGGCAGGCCGCTGCCGCGATTGCCATGGCGACCACCATGGTGCCGGGCGCCTCCCGGGCGTCGGCGGCCCGCTTTGAACGAGGCCGCGCCAAAAACCCGATCCCGAACGCCTTGACCATTGCCGCCACGCCCAGACCCGCGGTGAGCGCGACGGCACCCACCGCCAGCGGCGTGGTCAACGCCAAGACGGCCGAATGTCCTCGGGCCGTGTGGATCAGCGACTGCACCAGCAGCCACTCGCTGACGAATCCCGCGCCGAGAGGCAGCCCGGACGCCCCGAGCGCGGCGACCGCGAACAGCGTCGTCGTCGCCGGCATCCGGCGGGCCAGGCCGCCCAGCCGGTCGAGATCGCGCAGCCCGGTCGCGGCCAACACCGATCCCGCGGCGAGGAAGCCTAGGCATTTGAATGCCGCGTGCGCGACGAGGTGCAGCATGGCGGCGGCGGCGGCGATCGTGGCCGGCCCGCTCGCGCCCGTGGCCGCGAAGAGGGTGGCGGCCCCAAGGGCCAGCGCGATCAGCCCGAGGTTCTCGGTCGTCGAATAGGCAAGCAGCCGTTTGAGATCCGTGGCCACCGAGGCCTGCACCACGCCATAGAGCGCCGACACCCCGCCGACGACCATCAGGGTCAGCCCCCACCAGCGTGGTCCCGGCCCGAGCAGCTGCAAATCGAAGCGGCAAATGCCATAGACCCCGAGGTTGATCATCGCCGCGCTCATCAGCGCCGACACCGGGCTAGGCGCCTCCGGATGGGCTCGCGGCAACCACGCGTGCAACGGCACCAAGCCGGCCTTGGAGCCGAATCCCGCCAGCGTCAACAGAAACACCGCGGTGCCCGCGCCTTGCGGTATGCGGTGCAAGTCGGTGAACCGGTCGGCGCCGCCGGCCGCCGACAACACCATCAGGCCGACCAGGATCGCCACGAAGCCCAACTGGGTCATCACCGCGTACACCAAGGCGGCGGAGCGAACCTGCCGGCGGGTGTGGTGCGCCAGCACCAGAACCAGCGACGCGACCGCCATCAACTCCCACGCCAGCAGGAAGGTGGTGACCGACGCCGCCGCGGGCACCAGCAACATCGCCCCGACGAACGCGGGCAACACCGCGAGCGTGACCGGTCCCAGGCGCTCGCGCCGGGCATAGCCGATCGTGTAGAGCCCGACCACGACCGCGACCGCCCCCGTGAGCGCCATGAAGAACCCGCCCAGCGGATCGAGGCCCAACTGGACGCCCGCCAGCGGCAGCAACCAACCGATGCGCACGGCGCGCGCCGAACCGAACATCCCCGCGGCGCCCGCCCAGACCCCACAAACGCCCAGCAGCGAGGTCAGCAGGCCCGCCCAGATGGGGCCGGATCCGTTGCCGCCCAGGGTTTTCGGTTCGGGCGCCGCTCGGGTCGCCAGCGCCGCGGTCACTTGCCGGTCACCGAACGCAGCGCCGCGACGATCTGGCTAGGTGTCGGCGGGCACCCCGGGATCTCCACGTCCACACCCACCATCTCGCCGACGGCGCCGGCCACCCCATAGCCGTCGCCGAGGACCCCGCGGTTGACGGCGCAGTCGCCACAGGCGATCACCCGACGCGGCCGCGGCGTGGCCTCGAGCGTGGCGCGCAACGGGCCGGCCATGTTGTGCGTGACGACGCCGGTCACCAGGAGCGCATCCGCATGTCGCGGCGAGGCCACCAGGCGGGCACCGAACCGCTCGGCGTCATAGACCGGCCCGAACGCGCCCGCGATCTCCACCTCGCACCCATTGCACGATCCCGCGTCAACGTGCCGGATCTGAAGTGAGCCACGTACCCCGGCGGGCGGCTCGGTCACCGGCTCCGGCGCGGGTGGCGCGGGTTCGGCGATCCGGCCGACGCGCAGGGCCTTGCTGATCCAGCCCACGGCGCTACCCCGCACCGCCGGCGCGCAGGCCTTCCAGCATCGCCACGCGATCGCTGAGCACCCCGGTGAGAACCTTGCGCGCCACCATCAGCAGTTCGGCGATATCCGGGGAGGCGATCGAGTAGATCATCGTGTTGCCGTCCCGCAACGCGTCCACGACACCGGCTCGGCGCAGGACACCGAGCTGCTGCGAAAGGTTCGACGCCTCGAGCCCCACCTCGGGCAACAACTCGGCGACCGACTTCTCGCCCGTCACGAGCAACTCCAGAATCCTGATCCGTGCGGGGTGCCCCAGCGTCTTGAAGAACTCCGCCTTGAGCTGGTACAGCGGCTCCGCCACGATAGGTCTCCTGAAGGCTACAAAGTTTCTATGCTTTAGCAATTGAAGAATTTATCATATGCTTCACCGGGCTTCAGCCGGGCCGGTCCGACCCGGTTCAGTCGGCGGCGGGCAGCGTCGCCCAGAATGACTCGACCGCCCGGCGGTACACCGCAGGCGCGTCGTCGTGAATCAAATGACCGGCGTCCGGCACGTGCAAATAGGTTGTGGCGGAGTTGATTTCGGCCATTTGTCGCATCTGCCCCGGCGGGGTCACGGAGTTGCCGGCCTCGATGAGCAACGCGGGCACGCGCACCGCCCGCCACTGCTCCCAGTAGTCACGGGTGCCCCATTCGGCGGCGATCTCGATCCAGCGCGCGGTGTCACCGTGCAGGCGCCAACCGGTAGGGGTGCGGTCGAACGCCTCCAAAAAATACTGCCCCGCGACGGGCCCGAACTCGTCGAATACCCGCTGCGCGGAATCGAATTCGACCGGAAGTGCGTGCAGCCACGGCTCCCATGGGCCGGTGGTGCGGCCGCGGAAGTCCGGGGCCATGTCCTCGACCACCAGCGCCGAAACCAGCTCCGGACGATGGGCGGCCAGACACCACGCGTGCAGGCCGCCCATCGAGTGTCCGATCAGCGCGGCCGGCGTTCGCAGCGTTTCCACCGCCTCGGCGAGGTCGGCGACGAACCGCTCGGTGCTGATCGGGTGCGGGTCGTCGACCCCGCGGCCCCGATGCCACAACGCGTCGTAGGTGTATACCCTGCCCAGCGCGGCCAGCCAGGGCAGCTGCCGCGACCAGGTGCTGCCCCGCCCCATCAGGCCGTGCACCAGCACCAACGGCTCGCCTTGCCCCCCGCGGCAAGTCAGCAGATCACCGGGCATGTCACCATCCTGCGTGCCCCGCCCTGCAGTCGGACAGGACGGGCGAAGGGGTAGCCTAGCGGCATGTCGCCAGTGGTGAAGATCAACGCAATCGAAGTACCCGCCGACGCCGGGCCGGAGCTGGAAAAGCGGTTCGCGCACCGGGCGCACGCGGTCGACAACCAGCCGGGCTTCCTCGGGTTTCAGCTGCTGCGCCCGATCAAGGGCGAGGACCGCTACTTCGTCGTGACGCAGTGGGAATCCGAAGAGGCGTTTCAGGCGTGGGCGCAGGGGCCCGCCATCGCGGCGCACGCCGGCGAGCGGGCCAACCCGGTGGCGACCGGGGCCACGCTGTTGGAATTCGAGGTTGTGATGGACGTTGCCGGCAACAAGCAGGCTGGCTAGCGGGTTCTCGGCCCGACGCCGCGTGGTGGCGTTGAGCGCCGCCACCGCACTGGTAGTCACGTTCGCGCCCGGTTGCACCTCGTCCCCGTCACCGCAGGCGAACGCCGCGAATCCGGGCCGGCAGATCGACGTCCGGACGCCGCCGGGCATCCGGGCGCAGCAGACGCTGGACATGCTCAACTCGGACTGGCCCATCGGCCCGGTCGGCGTCGGCACGCTGGCCGCGCCCGACATGGTCAAGCCGGTGGAGAACACCATGGAGGCGCTGTGGTGGGACCGCCCGTTCACCCTCGACGGCGTTGATCTGGGCGCCAACGTGGCCACGTTGCACCTGACGTCGTCTTACGGTGCGCGACAAGACATCCGGATCCACACCGACGACGGCGGGTGGGTGGATCGGTTCGAGCTGGAGACCCAGGCGCCGAAGATCAACTCGTGGCGCGACATCGATGCGGTGTTGAGCAAGACGGGCGCCCGCTATTCCTATCAGGTGGCCAGGGTCGACGACGGGCGTTGCGACCCGGTTGCGGGCACCAACACCGGTGAATCCCTGCCGCTGGCATCGATTTTCAAGCTCTACGTGCTGCACGCCCTGGCGGGCGCCATCAAGGATGGGACCGTCTCCTGGGACGATCAGCTGACCGTCACCGACAAGAGCCGCGCGGTGGGCTCGTCCGGTCTGGCGCTGCCCGCCGGAGCCCAGGTCTCGGTCCGGACGGCCGCCGAGAAGATGATCGCGACCAGTGACAACATGGCGACCGACCTGCTGATCGGAAAGCTCGGCACCCACGCCATCGAGCAGGCGCTCGCCACGGCGGGCCACCACGACCCGGCCAGCATGACGCCGTTCCCCACGATGTACGAGCTGTTCTCGATCGGCTGGGGCAAGCCGGACCTGCGCACCCAATGGCAGCACGGGTCACCGCAAACGCGCGCCCAGCTGTTGGCGCAGGCGAATTCGACTCCGTACGAGCCGGATCCGACTCGCGCCCACACCCCGGCGTCGTCCTATGGCGCGGAGTGGTACGGCAACGCCGAGGACATCTGCCGCATTCACACGGCGCTGCAGGCCGACGCCGTCGGTAAGGCCGCACCGGTGAAACAGATCCTGTCCGCGGTGTCGGGTATCGCGCTGGACCGCAACGTCTGGCCGTACATCGGCGCGAAAGCCGGTGGCCTGCCGGGTGATCTGACCTTCAGCTGGTACGCCGTCGATAAGACGCAGCAGCCGTACGTGGTCAGCTTCCAGCTCAACTGGCCCCGCGATCACGGGCCTAACGTGACCGGGTGGATGCTGCAGATCGCCAAGCAGGCATTCGCGTTGATCGCACCGCGCTGATCGTCACCGCTAGCCAGCTTGGGATACGGGCGACAACGATCCCAGGACAGCGACGAGTGCGTCGGCACCTTCCCAATTGAGCAGATGGCCGGCGTCCGGCACCGTGACGAGCCGTGCGCCGGGTATCCCGGCGGCGAGCCGTCGCGAATGAATCGGCGGGGTGCTGCGATCGGCTGAACCGACCATGACGACCGTCGGAATCGAAATCTCCCCCAGCTGGGGGTAACGGTCCTCACGCCCGAACGCACGCAGGATCGGCGTGAGGGGCCCATGCTCGCGCATGTGTCTGTCGAAGAACTCGATGAACACCGAAATCATTGCCGGAGAAGGGTTTTTGCCGCACTGGGCCGCGCCGAAAAGCACACCGCCGACCCGCGTTCGCACCAGCCAGCCCATGAGCCCCGACTCCATCAGCGGGATCTGCAGCCTGTTCTGCGGCGCGCCGTCGTGAATCCGACCCGCCCAGGTCGCGAACAACACCAACCCCCGCAGACGGCCTGCGACGTCCTCGTGGTCGAGCACCGCGCGGACCGCGATGAAGCCGCCCATGGAGTGGGCCACCAGCACGCCGTCCTCGATGCCGAAGTACCGCAGGACCGCCGCGTAGTCTTCGGCCATGGGCGCGGACCCAACGCCCGCCGAACCGAGCGTCGAGCTACCGTGTCCCCGTTGATCGAAGGCGATGAGGCGGTAGCCCCGAGCCGCCAACTGATCCCAGACGATGTTCCACTCACCCAGCGTGCCGCCGTAGCCGTGCGCGAAAACGACCGCGGGACCCTCGCCGGCGGTGATGGCGCGCAGCACGGTCCCGTCGGCACGGCCGATGAAGTGTTGCTCGCCGCGCTGTTCGGTAGCGAGGCGCTCACGAGGATAGGGATCGGGGTTGTTCTCGATTCCCGCGACGACCGATAGGGCGGCATAGCGGGCGGCCAACGCGAGTACCCCGAACAGCGTCGCGACGCCGGCCGGCTTCGTCAGGGCGCGTGGGATCATAGGGCCCTCTCCTCGATTACAACCCGAAGACTGTCCCCGGAACTATACGGAGGTAGTCGCTTTCAGCGCCCTATTCGGCCACGGGCAGAGCGGGTTAGTTGTTCGTCGGCCACAGAGTCGGGCGATGCGGTCGAGGACATGGGCCGATCATCGCAGGGGGGTACGACAAGTTTCGAAAGCCCGATCCGCTCACAGCCGCAGCGTCCAGCGGCCGTCGCGCAGGTGCATGACGGTATGACTGACGGGCGCAATGTCGATGCGCCAGAACGATTTCGGCGGTGCCGCCAAGGCGAGCAGGATCGCCGCCCGGATGACCGCGGGATGCGTCACCGCCACGGTCGGCTGGCTCACCGACTTCAGCCATCCCGCCACCCGTTCGATCAGATCGACGATCGACTCACCGCCGTGCGGCGCCCCGTCGGGATCCGTCAGCCACGCCTCGAGGTCCCGCGGGTCGATCGCCTCCCACGCTTGCCCGCACCATGCCCCGCAATCGATGTCGGCCAGCCGGGGCTCGACGCCGGCGGCCAACCCCAGCAGCTCGGCGGTTTCGCATGCGCGCCGCTCGGGCGCGGCGAGGTGCTTCTTGGGTTTGAGGCCAACCCTTTTCACCTGCCCACGTCCGACGTCGCTGAGCGGTTCGTCGAGCGGAAATCGACCGGCAGCCATGGCGTCGGTCATCGCGTGCGACACCATCGTCAGCCGCACGACACCGGTCACGCGTTGATGCTCGGCGCGCGCTCCCCGAGAACCCGGCCGGCGAGCGCCCCGAACAGCACGCCGATGGTCGCCCACAGCACCACCTGCGTCGCCAGCGACACCAGCCTGAATTCGTAGAGGATGTCGGCGGGGAAGCCCGGATAGACGATCGCGCCCGACGCGTCGCGCAGCGGGCCGGGTGTCTCGTCCACGCCCGGCAGCGCCACCATCACCACCGCAACCGCCGCGACATAGGCGCCGGCGGCGAGCAGCCGCCCGTTCCACGCCCCGAACCGGGCGGTCAGTGACCGCGCCAGCCAGACCGCGGCGATGGCGAGGGCCACCGACGCCAGCACCATCACCAGATACCAGGCGGTGCGCGCCCCGATCGTGTCCGCCTGGCCCACCGCCGGCGGGTTCGGCGGATACTTCACGAACGGCACCAGGTACACGGCGACGAACGCGGCCGCCGCGAGCAGCAGCGAAAGCGCGCGCGCCCCAACGGTTGTCACGCGCGCCGCAACCACACAGAACAGCACGGCGAACAGCGCGCCCATCGCCACACCGAAGATCAGCACCCCGAAGCCCAGGCCGGCGTTGGACTGCACCCCGCGGCTGAACAACTCGGCGCCGTGCTCGTGCACGCCGTGAGCGTTCTCGGCGTCGGTTCGGCCGTCCTCGAAAGCGATCGCGCGACCGATCGCCGGCTCGGCGCACAGGCGGGCGAAGGCGAACGCCAACACCGCCCCGAACGCACCGGCCAGCAGGCCGCGTCCGATCAGACGCTTCTCCACGCGATCAGTGGCAGGGGAAGCCGAGCAGGTGCCGCGCGTCGTGCACGAACTCGTGCATGTGCGAGTCGGCGCCGAACAGCGACACCGCGCCCTGATCCACGCCGACGAAGTACAGCGCCAACAGGGCGAGGAAGGCGGTTGCCGCCAACCAGACCGCGGCGCTGGCCGCCGACAGGTCAACTTGGGCACGGGCGCCGGGCAGCTGAGGATTGGACACATCGACTCCTTCCGGGGATAACCGCGTCCCCGCTGGTGATGACGGGCGATGGGTCTGACTATCTACAGTGGCGCGACCGTTCTGGACTTTCACCAGATTCCGTTGCCCGTCAGGACGAACGTCAGTCTAAACCGCCGCTCACTGCTGTGGGGGCGGGGAGCCGTAACCCA
This sequence comes from Mycobacterium sp. E3339, assembly GCF_001666915.1. Classification (NCBI taxonomy): domain Bacteria; kingdom Bacillati; phylum Actinomycetota; class Actinomycetes; order Mycobacteriales; family Mycobacteriaceae; genus Mycobacterium; species Mycobacterium sp. E3339. The sequence goes on from NZ_LZIZ01000078.1 coordinate 12,394, forward strand.
GTTGGCCGGCCGTGTATTTGGCGGCCTCGGTGACCGGGGTGGCCTGAACCGCCGTGCCGTAGGCGCAGATCTCGGTCCACACGTCACCGATTTCGGTGGTGTCGAATCGCATGGCGACGATCGCGTTGCCGCCGCGATTGCGCGCCTCGACGATCAGCCGGCCCATCGCCTCGTTGCGGCTCTCGGCCAGGTTCTTGGTCATGCCGGCCAGCTCGCCGCCGAACATGGCCTTGAAGCCGGCGCCCATCTGGGAGAACGCGTTGCGCGAGCGGACGGTCAGCCCGAACACTTCGCCGCAGACGCGCTGGATCTCCCACCCGGGGAGGTCGTTGGTGGTGACGATCAGCACGGCGGGCCTCCTGGTCACAGCGAAAACGGGCGGTTAGTCTCACGGGAC
>NZ_LZIZ01000079.1:0-828 GCF_001666915.1 Mycobacterium sp. E3339
CGCCGCAGCACCAGGCGACGATCGACGCGCTCAAGAAGCTCGACTTCGCCGACAGCACGGCGACCGGGCAGGCCATCTTCACCGCCCTGCACGCGGTCAGCGCCACCGCCATCACCGGTGGCGACACGCCGCCGCCGGCCCGCATCGTGCTGCTGTCCGACGGCAAGGAGAACAAGCCGTCCAACCCCAGCGACCCGCACGACGGGGCCTACACCGCGGCGCGGCTGGCCCGCGACGAGGGGGTGCCCATCTCGACGATCTCGTTCGGCACGCCGTACGGCACCGTCGAGTACGAGGGCGCCACCATCCCGGTTCCCGTCGACGATCAGACGCTGAAGAAGATCTGCGAGATCACCGACGGCCAGTCGTTCCACGCCGACAGCCTGGAGTCGCTGAAGGACGTCTACGCGACTCTGCAGCGCCAGATCGGCTACGAAACCGTCAAGGGCGACGCCAGCCTGGCCTGGATGCTGCTGGGGGCCGTCGCGATGGCCGGCGCCGTCCTGGCCGGCCTGTTCCTGAACCGCCGGCTGCCCTCCTGAGCGATCAGACCGGCAGTCGCCGGTTGATCAGCAGCGCCAGCGCCGTCGCGATCAGGGCGGTGAGCACGCCCAGGCGCAACCACCCGGCACTGCCGGGACCCGGCACGGTGCGGTAGCCGATGTCCTTCTCGATGGCGTTGTAGCTCTTGGACAGCTCGTCGACGGTGCCGGCGGTGTAGGACTGCCCGCCGGAGAGCTTGGCGATCATCTTCATCTGGTCCGTCGAGACCGGCACCGCGACCCGCTGCCCGTCCATCTCGATCTCGCCGGTCTTGGTGCCGAACCG
>NZ_LZIZ01000080.1:0-592 GCF_001666915.1 Mycobacterium sp. E3339
CGGCGCCGTCCTGGCCGGCCTGTTCCTGAACCGCCGGCTGCCCTCCTGAGCGATCAGACCGGCAGTCGCCGGTTGATCAGCAGCGCCAGCGCCGTCGCGATCAGGGCGGTGAGCACGCCCAGGCGCAACCACCCGGCACTGCCGGGACCCGGCACGGTGCGGTAGCCGATGTCCTTCTCGATGGCGTTGTAGCTCTTGGACAGCTCGTCGACGGTGCCGGCGGTGTAGGACTGCCCGCCGGAGAGCTTGGCGATCATCTTCATCTGGTCCGTCGAGACCGGCACCGCGACCCGCTGCCCGTCCATCTCGATCTCGCCGGTCTTGGTGCCGAACGAAATCGTCGAGATCTGCACGCCCTCGGCCTTGGCGGCCCGGGCCGCGGTGAACGCCCCCTGCGGGGCGTTGGGATCCAGCGGCACATTCTCGGCGCCGTCCGACTCCAGCACAATGCGGGCCGGCGGCGGCGTGTCGCCACCGGTGATGGCGGTGGCGCTGACCGCGTGCAGGGCGGTGAAGATGGCCTGCCCGGTCGCCGTGCTGTCGGCGAAGTCGAGCTTCTTGAGCGCGTCGATCGTCGCCTGGTGCTGCGGCG